>DEHT01000061.1 GCA_002352045.1 Chitinophagaceae bacterium UBA2793
CCAATTAAATATCCCCAGCGGCAAACCTTTTTTAAAAGTGCAGCATTTTCATCCAGCTTTGCATACATCATTTTTCGTCCTGCATATAAGCCCAGCAAAAACATGCTCAATACTTTTGGAATTCTATTGTTATCGAGCAGCATTTGAAAGCGCCATAAAATACCCGACTGGTTGAAAGATAATAAATCGGAATAAGCAGGATGATCGAGTACCCAGGTTCCAAAATTTTGCGGAGTGATGCCTCTTGCATCGTCGGCTGCAATAGCAGCTCCTTGGAGTAATCTACCTGCGTTTATTTTATTATCCGTTAATACTTTTATTAAATCAATCAAAATAGGAGAGAGTATAAGGCAAACAACAATTATTAAAAGATTGCGGTCGCTTACACTTCTAAACAACGGAAGCAAAAGCCCAATTAAGCCATAGAGCATTAAAATATCTCCTTCCCAAAGCAATAAAAGATGTGCCAGCCCAAATAATATCAGTATAAAAATTCTACGATAAAAAATGCATAGCCCATTTTTGCCTGCTTGTTGGCAGCGCATTAAAATAATAGAAAACCCAATGCCAAATAAAAGTGCAAACAAACTATAAAACTTCCCATCTATAAATGCAAAATGAAAAAATGCAACGCCTTTATCGAGGGTAGCAGTAGGCATGGTCAACAATACATCGGGTGATTGAAAAATATACAACGAAAACATAGGGTAATTGGCAATGCAAATACCCAGCACGGCAATACCTCTTAAAATATCAAGTATTTGAGCTCTGTCTTGTTGCTGTATTACGGGAGATGGCATTACATTCATTTAAAAAATTGGGTTGTATGGTTAATGTTCTTTTGACTTCAATTGTTATTTAATAATCTAACGATGTGTTAGAACTATTAAAATACAATTATTATTAAAGTTTGAAGGCAACTATCTAAGGTTCATTTATTGAACGAGTGGTTATAATGATGCAATGGCAAAAAAAATCTCCGCCCTTGGACGAAGATTATTATTTATCAATTTTTTTCTAATGATGGGCCTCTAATTTTTCTATTCTTTTTGTGAGTTGTTCAATTAGTTGCTGCTGCTTTAAAATAATTCGTTGTTGTTCCTGTATGGCTGCTAAAGCTATACCTGCGGGGTCAATTGTAGAGATGGCTTTATCATTATCGCCTACTTTAAAAATGCGGTAAAAATCCTGTGCCATGGGGCCAATATGCGTTACACCGGTTTCGCCTTTGTAACTCCATCTGTTGATGGGTAGCTCCATAATATTGTTTAAAAGGGTAGAGCCTTCTATGGCAACTATATTTTCTTTTTTATTAAAGTCGCTTACGTTTACCCAGGTGCCTGCTGCGCTAAGATAGGCTCCGTTGCCATTGGTAGCATCATCGCCCACTTGCAGTACTCCTGAGGTTACATTGCGGCCAAAGCCCCATTTTATTACACTCGAATTTCCAAATCTCATAGTGTTAGATTCAGCTACATCGGCATTGTATCCAATACCCGTGGTATTGGAGAGATTTGTTGCCGGGCCTGCACCATACCCGATAGCTGTATTATAACTGCCAGTGGTAATGTTATTGAGTGTAGAATATCCTACAGCTACATTACTGCTCCCGGTGGTATTGTTTGATAACGAAGAAAGCCCAATGGCTACATTATAATTTCCCCCTATATTATTATTAAGAGCGTAAGCTCCCATGCCGGTGTTGGCAATGCCATCGGTATTTGAGTTAAGTGCCTGGCTTCCTGTTGCTGTATTAAGTTGCCCGGCAGTATTTGAAAACAATGCTTCAAAACCAACTGCTGTATTATTTAATCCATCGTAATTATAATAGAGTGCCTTTGAGCCAATGGCTGTATTTCGAATTCCATTATTTTTGGCCAATGCCGAATCGCCAATACCAACAATATTGTTTTTTGAATTTAATCGAAGTGCATTTTTTCCCAATGCAACGTTTGAATAGCCGGTACTCCCGGTACTAAGCCCAAATGCTACATTGTCTACCAATAAAGTTCCTACCGTAAAATTGTTCGATCTAAAGTTCAAAGGCATATCATTTGTAGTACCAATAAAATCAAAGCTTGTGGTTGTTGAGTTTCCTCTCAGTTTCCATCCCGCAGCCAGCTCCGCCCAGGCGGTTCCAGTATAAAACCAAAAACTGTTAGTTTCTGTATCAAAAACCGTTAAACCTTTGGGAATAGTTGTAATGGCATTTCGTTGTGCGCTTGTCATTCGGGGAATCAATATTCCTTTATCGGTGCTTTTAATATCTAAAATTGCTTTTGCATCCGGAGCAGCGCCATCGTTGTTGATGGCTACATTTTGATTTTGGGCATTTGAACTAAATACAAAAAGTTAGGAAAGCAAAAATATGCTTGCTATTTTCTTCATACAGTTTATTTTATTTCTAAAATAATTTTAAAAGAAATATTGAGCGTGCAGCATTTACTGAAATCACTTTTTTAATTATGTAACGGCAAAAAAAAATCCCCACCAAAAGGCAGGGATTGTATATTCTTGCTAAGAAATTATTTTTTGCTTACTCTCACATCTATTCTCCTGTTTTGAGCTTTGCACTCAGGAGTATTGTTTGCTTCGCAAACCGGGTGCTGTGGCCCGTAACCTTCAGCCACTAAACGATTGGCATCAACACCTAATTTCACCAATTCAGCTTTTGCAGTTTCGGCTCTTTGCTGGCTAAGTATTACATTTTTTGCAGAGTCGCCGCTGTTATCGGTATAGCCACCCAATTTTAATTCAACCGTTGGGTTTGCTTTTAAGATAGCCGCAATATTTTTCAATTGCTCCTGGCTGCTTGCTTTTAAAACAGATTTACCGGTTTCAAAATACAAACGGTCCATAGTGAACCAGGTTGTTTTATCTACCGATGCAGATGCATCGGTAATAAAACTTACCAATTTTCTTTCGGCAGAATTACCACCAACATTAATTTCGGTTCCATCGGCGAGCTTCAATGAACCCATTGCACCCAAATCATACACAAAATCACCATCGGCATTAATAGTTCCTTTGATAGGCGCAAAGTCGGCTTCAACTTCGGTGAGTACTGTATCTTTTACTTCAATATGATGTGCATCCACTCCGCTCATTACAGCGCCCAATGCTTTGTATTTAGCTTCACGTTGTGCTTTAATATCATCGGCATGAATTTTTGCAATGGTTGGCGCAATTACCAATGAAACAATACTCATTAATTTAATAAGGATGTTCATAGATGGGCCCGAAGTATCTTTAAATGGATCACCCACGGTATCTCCTGTTACAGAAGCTTTGTGCGGCTCCGATTTTTTGTAAAAAGTTTCTCCGTTGATTTCAACACCTTTTTCAAAAGATTTTTTTGCATTATCCCATGCACCGCCGGCATTGTTTTGGAACATTCCAATCAATACACCACTAACGGTAGCTCCTGCAAGAAAACCACCCAATACTTCTGGTCCAAAAACAAAACCTATAATTATTGGAGAAAGGATGGCAATAGCTCCGGGCAACATCATTTTTTTGATAGAAGCATCGGTAGAAATAGCCACACATTTATCGTATTCGGGTTTGCCGGTACCTTCCATAATACCGGGAATGGTACGGAACTGGCGACGAACTTCTTCTACCATGCTCATGGCGGCTTCGCCAACTGCACGAATGGCAAGCGAAGAGAAGATAAATGGAATCATTCCACCTACAAATAAACCAGCTAACACAGGTGCGTTGTAAATATCAATACCATCAATTTTAGAAATTCCCACAAAGGCTGCAAATAATGCCAACGCTGTTAAAGCAGCAGAAGCAATGGCAAAACCTTTACCGGTTGCAGCAGTAGTGTTTCCCACTGCATCTAAAATATCTGTTTTTTCACGAACATCTGCCGGCAATTCACTCATTTCGGCAACACCACCGGCATTATCGGCAATAGGGCCAAAAGCATCAATGGCCAACTGCATAGCAGTGGTAGCCATCATTCCTGCTGCGGCAATAGCCACACCATATAAACCTGCACACCAATAGCTCATATAAATACCACCAGCCAAAACAATAATTGGTAAAAAGGTAGATTCCATTCCAATGGCCAATCCACCAATAATATTAGTAGCATGCCCTGTAGAAGATTGACGAATGATTGAGTTTACCGGGCGTTTACCCATTGCTGTATAATATTCTGTAATGATGCTCATTAAAGTACCCACTACTAAACCTACTATGATAGCGCCAAACACACCATTGCGGGTGAATTCAAAACCACGCAAAGTCATTGTTTCGGGCAATATAAACATTACCAAAAAGTAAGAGGCTACGGCTGTTAAAACTATGGAACCCCAGTTACCCATATTTAATGCTGCCTGCACTTTTGCTGTGCTTAATCCGGCATTTTCACCAATACGAACAAACCAGGTACCTACAATAGAAAATAAAATACCCATTGCAGCAATCAACATGGGCAGCAGGATAGGACTCATATCGCCAAAGGTTTCATGCATAGAGATAGTTTCTCTACCTAAAACCATAGTGGCTAAAACAGTAGCTACATAAGAGCCAAATAAATCGGCACCCATACCGGCCACATCACCTACGTTATCGCCTACGTTATCGGCAATGGTTGCAGGGTTGCGTGGATCATCTTCGGGAATACCTGCTTCTACTTTACCTACCAGGTCGGCGCCTACGTCGGCAGCCTTGGTATAAATACCGCCACCTACACGGGCAAACAATGCAATAGACTCAGCTCCCAAAGAGAAACCGGTTAACACTTCAATGGCTCTTTCCATACCAATGGTATGTACCACATTGGCACCCGGAGCAAATACCTGAACCAAAATAATAAACAAACCACCCAAGCCTAATACAGCCAGACCCGCAACACCCAATCCCATTACGGCACCGCCGGTAAAAGAAACATTGAGCGCTTTAGATAAACTGGTACGTGCAGCCTGAGCAGTACGCACATTAGCCTTGGTAGCTACTTTCATTCCAATATAACCGGCTAATGCACTAAAAACCGCACCCAGCACAAAAGCAATAGATATGCTCCAGTGGCTGTTTTCGTTGCTAAAGCCCATAATGCCTAATAAAATACCTGCAATTATTACGAAGTAGGTTAACACTTTGTATTCAGCTTTTAAAAAGGCCATTGCTCCTTCGGCAATGTAATTGCTGATTTCTTTCATTCTGTCGGTACCAGCATCCTGCTTGGATACCCACATGAATTTAATAAATGTGTAAAGCAAGCCAACAATTCCCATGGCAGGCACTACATAAATCAAATTTTCCATATTGAGTTGTTCTAAATTTTTGGTCGGCAAAAATAGGGAATTGATGCGAAAAATAGGTCATGTAATGTATAATTGATAATGTAGAATGTAGAAAGGATGATGACTGAGATTTGATTAATGATTTTAAAATTAGAAAGGATAATGAGTTTTAATTAACTTCCAATAAAATTAAAAGCTAATGATGCCCATAGGTGATGATAATGCAGCAAGAGTAAGAACTCCGTTTGTAAACATTGCTTTAATTATTATTAATATTATTGTGTTTGTTGTATTTCAGGCACTGGGAAACAACCAGGCTTTTACAATGAGTTTTTCAACCATCCCTCATGAAATACTTACAGGTGAAGATGTGATTTTTAAAACCGAAATTGGAAAAATAGGCGAAACGCCCATACCTGTTTATTTTACCATACTTACTTCTATGTTTATGCATGGCAGCATAATGCATTTGGCCGGCAATATGCTTTATCTCTGGATTTTTGGTGATAACCTTGAAAATGTAATGGGGCACAAAAGGTATTTTCTATTTTATATTCTTACAGGCGTTATTGCTACACTTTGCCATGTAGCACTTGCTTATTTTACCGGCGATAATACTTATATTCCTAGCCTGGGCGCATCGGGAGCAATTTCCGGAGTATTGGGTGGGTATCTTTTATTGTTTCCCCGCAATGAAGTAAGGGTGTTACTATTTCTATTTATCATTAGGGTTCCGGCATTTGTTACGTTGGGTATTTGGATTGCCATGCAATTGTGGGAAGGATGGGGTAGTATTGGTAAGGAGGGAGCCGGGGTGGCTTATGCTGCTCATATTGGTGGTTTTATTGCAGGGCTTCTTTTGGTTAAATTTTTTTCCGTCGGTTGGAAGGTGGATGCCCAAAAAAAATATATCCTCCAAAGGAAATACGATGGTTACAATCGGAGATCGTAGGTAATTTTTATAGCACTATTTACACCCATATCGGTATTTATCATGTAGGCTTTTCTTTTTTTACCATCTATAATTTCTAAAATTGATGTATTAGGAGAAATACTACCAAGATTATCGGCAATAAAAATAATTTTGTTTTCGCCGGAGTACAATTTTACTTTCACAAATTTGGGTTGTTTTTTTACGGCCAGCCCTTTCATAAATATTTCATCGTTTATTTGAATAGAAATACTATCGCCGTCTTCTACAGCATCGTCCCAAAAAGCCAAAGTTACTTCCTGTGATGTAGCTTTAATACTGTCTATCCATTTTGTTTGACGGGTTTCTACTCTTCTCTTAATATCTTCCTTAGCCGAAGTTTGTGTGCCGGGTGGTTGTTGGTTTTCTTTGAGCAGGTAAATTTTGGCAACTATAAATGTTGCCGACATATTTTCTTTGGTTGTATAGTCGAGCAAAAATTTTTTATCGCCAAAGGTTAATTGAAGTTTGGCCGTATTGGGTGGAATGCTGCCATAATTTTCTGCAAAAAAGCAAAGAATATTTAAGCCGGTATCTAATGATATTTCTTTAGAAAAAGGCTTGTTTACTGCTGCGCCATCAATAATCAATTTTTTGTTGAGCATTACCGAAATGCTATCATCTAAGTCGTCATTTTTTTCATACTCCGATAACCGAATGGTTCCTTTTGCATTTCTTACATAAAAGCTGTCAGACAGGCCATAGTAGTTGGGGCTTTCGTGGGTATGTAGCATTTTTGCAGCGGCTATATTTCGCCAGGGGTCGCTATTTGTTTTTTTTAAACTAATTGGCTCGTTTCGTAAAAATTCGCTTATGCGTATTATGGCCATTTTATTTTGCTCTTCGTAAGCCGATAATGCTGGCACCGCAAAACCATAACGGCTTGCCGGAATTCGATTTACTTCCAGCATGTTTCCCTTTAAAATTAAGCTGCCATTTAAAGGAACAGTGTATGCCCCAATGCCAAAAGGCTCTTCTTTAATGGCAATTTTTTGGCGGCCAATGGCTAATTGATTATTATTTTTTTTTACCAATAGCAAATTATATTTTCCAATAAACTGTTCATGCTTCACAGTAAGTTGAGCAGGGTACAAGGTTGACTGCTCCGGTGAAGCTATCAGCAATTCCATTTGGTAAAATGTTTTGCTTGCTGCATCTGTTTTTTCAAAATACCATCTGCCGGTAAATGGATCAGCTTCTTGTGCATTTGCTAATGCAGTAAGAAAAATAAAAAATAAAAAATTGAAAAGGTACTTCATTGAAAGAGGGCCTGTTTATTCAAAAAGTTCAAGCTTATGTTTGGGGCGTTGTGCATCGAGCCACTTAAATGCTTTTAAACTTTTCTCATCGGCAGGTATTTGCTTTAATGGATAAAGGGTTCCGTTAACGTCGTTTACAAATGTTACTTTGTTCAATTCTTTGTTTTCAAAATATACATCTATTACATCACCACTGCTTCGGTTCATTCCAATGTAAGCGCTGTCTTCATCCTGCGGATAATAAATAGATTCGGCCGGCGAGCCCTTAATTCTTATATAGTCAATATTGCCTTCTTTAAAATAAGCATTTAATGTACGGCCCGCCATTTGATTGTATAAACCGGGGGTAGTTTCGTTTACCACCAGGCTGTTGTTGAAAACCTGCAATTCCTTAGGTTGCTGGTTGATGGTGTACATATACATAGTGTCGCCATTTAACTGGCTGTAACCATTCCATGCTATTGGATTTCTGAACATTCTAAAAACAGAATCTTCGGTAGAGTAGTAGAGGCTGTCGCAAACGGCTTGCAGGGAGTCGTTAAAAATTCGGGTATTATTAAAAGCCAGGAAATATCGAATACTGTCTTTTACATTTTTCAAATTCATTGCCACCACTTTGTTCATAGTATCGGTGGCATTGATAGAAGTGCGTTGGGTGCTATCGTATTTTCTTAAACCCGAAAACAAGGTATCGGCGGCAACATAGGTGCTATCGTTGTTTCGGTACAAAATCATTACCGGTTTACGGGTGGCCAAAAAAGAGTTTTTGTATTTATCCAATAAAATTTGATTGGCAATTACCGTTACATTGTTCACACTGTCCACTAATTTTCCGTTTTCTTCAATTTGAAGAATGCCGCTTTTTTCATCGTAAGCAATTTTGCCCCCTACAATCGATCTTGTACTATCGCTATAGGATGTACGATCTAAAAAAATGGCTTCACCTGTTTGCAAATTGTATGTACCCGATTTGGTATTGATTACGCCCTGCTCCTTTGTTACAATTTTGGTGGGTGCAATAAAGGTTGCAATTTTTGAAAGGGTATTGTACATCAGGCTATCGGCCTTTATATCATAATCGGGGTCGGTAAGGTGAACAAACTTTTTAAAATATACGTCCCTGGTATCTGAGTAATACACAGCATCGCTGCTGGTGAGTACTGTACTGCCATTTATTACCCGACCTCCATTTTTGTACGATGCAATACCGGTAGCTAAATTATATTCTAAATCTTCTGTAAGCAAAGTGCCTTTGCCATCGGTAAGCTTTACATTCTTTTTTAAATAAGCAATGCGTTCCTTACCTAAATATTTTAAATAGCCAGCATAAGTATTTACGGTATCGGCATCGTTGATGTGAACATGGCCAAACACTTCGGCAATATTGGTTAATGAATTTAAAACTATACTGTCGCCTTTTAAAGTAGTACGTCCCTGCCTAACCACGGCATTGCCGGCAAGTGTTTGCAATTCGGTACCATCTTTCAATGTTATCAATCGCAAAGTATTTCCACCCAATATTTCAATGCTTCGGGTAGTATCGGTATTTACAACCGGTGTAGGAAGTACAGCAGGAGTTTGCGCATTTACGCTTGCGTAAAAGAGTAGTAAAATAAAAACAGGAATATATAAATGGTAAGCCTGTTGTTTTAATTTCAATGGTTCAATTTTAATATGTATGCTAACTAATTAACCTTTTCAATATAGTAAGGAGAGTTAACGGTGTCGGGTAAAGGAACCATCAATGGGGAGCCTTTTGTTTTTTTTCCAAAAACCGATATGTTGATGTATCTTTTTGGATTAACTCTTAAATCATCCAACAGGAGGTTTAATTTATTGCTGGTAGATGCAAGGTTTTGATACAAAGAGGGGTCATTCATTAATTTACCCATGGTACCATCGGTACTATTCATTTTACCAATAGCAGTTTGAAGGCCGGTCATGGCTTCATTGAGTTTGGTAATAGAAGTTTCTACATCAAGATTGCTGAATTTGGTGGTGGCCTTATCAAGATTATCTACAATATGCGAAACTTTTTCGTTGCTATTGGCCAGGTTGCCGGTAATGGATTCTACATGATTGAGCGACTTGGCCAATGCGCCGGTTTGCTGATTCATCATTGCATTTAGTGAAGCCGTGCTTTGTAACATAGAACCGGTGATTGCATTTAAGTTGCTAAGTGTAGCAGCAAGATTTCCTTTTGCTTTTGGGTCTAAAATATTATTAAAGTTGCCCAGTAAAGTATCAATTCCGCTAATTGCTTTTTTTACTTCCTGTAAAACGGGATCTACTTTATCTAAAACAGCATCAAAAATACTTCCACTCATAGAGGTTATAAGTGTATCCTTATTTTTAAGGTGTAGCGGATCGTTGCCCAATTTAATATCCATGCTTGGGGTTGAAATAGGATTACTCTTTATGGTAGCAACAGAATTTTTAGGAATATAAATGTCTTTGGTAATATTGAGTTCTACCAAAATACTCTTCATATCCTTATCAGGCCTAATATCATAAACGGTACCTACCTGCATACCGCTAATGTAAATAGGATTTGATTTTTGGAGCCCCTGTATATTTTCGTATCGGGCATATAGGGTAGTGCTATTGGTAAAAAATTTTTTACCCTTTAAAAAATTAAAACCTACAATTAAAAGTGCCAAAGCTACTACTGCAAGAATGCCTACTTTGGTTTCATTATTTATTTTCACAAGTTGTTATTTTAGTAATCTATCAGGTTAGAGTATTATGGCAAAAGTACAACATACGGTACAGTTGATTCCTCAATTTTAAAAAATTGGATTATTTTGTTTTAACCGGGTTTTCTATTTGTTGCCTGTATCGCAAAACTGCTTTGGTCATTACCTCTGCCAGCTCTTGCTGTCCTTTATCGCTGTTTAAATAGCGTTCATCTTCGGGGTTATTGATATATCCGGTTTCTACTAGTATAGCCGGCATATTGGTAGCTTGTAAAACCCATATTCCGGTTTGTCGTTGGTTTACACCCAATGCAACCCTTCCGGTTTTTTCCACTTCTTCATTCACCAATAAAGCCAGTTTATCACTTTTTTCCTGATACATTTTTGCATAAATATTGGCAATCATTCTACCCTCCGGTGAACTAAAATCAATGGGGTCGTAACTACTGTCGGCCTCGCCTGTTTCAATTTCAAAATCGGCGCCCTGGTCTTTTATTGCCTTTAATTTATCACTGGTTTTATGAGCCCCAAAAATGTAAACACTGGTTCCATTAATGGTTAATGGTATTTTATAATATTCATAAACCGGTTCGGTAACCTGGTAAGGAGTTGATTTCTTTTTTCTTTTTTTACCTTTTCCTATATAAGTGATTTTGTGCTTAGTTACCGTACGAGTACCTACTTGCCTTCTGCCGGTTTTTAGGGGTCCGCTATCGGCATGTATGCAAAGAAAAAGATCGCCTTTGTTTTCGTTGGCTATCCTTGCTTTTTCTTTTGGATGTTGATATATATCGGTTGTTCTTGTAGGAACTACATTGACATCGGGCATTTGCTTTTTAAGTTCGGCAATCAACTTTTTGCTGATGGCCAGTGTAACATCTTTTTCTTTTGAGCGTAAAGAATTTTCATATTGGCCGGTTGCACCACCATCGGTACCACCATGCCCGGCATCTACAATAATTGTTTTTAATTTTTTATGGGTTTGAGCAAAAGCGTTGATAACAAAGAATGAAAACAAGCAGCAAATAGAAAGTTTAAGGAGTCCTTTTTTATTATGCATGAACATTATGGATTTAATGGGTTTTGTTATAATTGTTTTTGGAACAGGGTTTATATTGTTTAATAGCTATTTTTGCACATCATTTTTAATATGAACCACAATAACAAATGTACGGCAAAAATTTTTTCAGTTTTTTTCTTTACTTCTATGATGCTGTTAATATTGTTTAGTAGTAAAGCAGAGGGGTTTATATTTAGCAACTTTCACAATAGTTTAACGGCCGATACGATTCCTCTTATAAAAAAAGATTCGGCTCTTGCTGATACTTCCATTGTAAGTATATCGGACACTTTCAATTTTAAAATTGCTAAAGGAGCATTGGATGCACCGGTAAAATACCATGCCGATGATTCGATGGTAATGAGTGTGCCGCAAAAAAATATTATTCTTTATGGAAAAAAGTCAACCGTAAATTATAACGACAACAATTTAGAAGCTCCGCATATTGAATACAATCAAAACAGTAATTTGGTAAAAGCCCATTTAAAAAAAGACAGTACAGGAAAAGTAATTTCTTATGTAAACTTTAACCAGGGCGATATGAAAACCCAAAGTGATTCTGTAGAGTTTAATATGAAAACCGGCAGAGGAATTACAAAAGGAACTTATACCCAACAGGGTGAAATGTATGTGTATGGCGAAAAAATAAAAAAGCAGGGCGAGGATGTGTTTTATGCTTTTAGAGGGCGATTCACCACCTGTAATTTAGATACGCCACACTTTGCATTTGTAAGTCAAAAAATAAAATTCATCAATAAAAAAATGGCTTTTACAGGGCCGGTTCATCCCGAGTTTGAAGGAGTGCCGGTGCCAGTGGTATTGCCATTTGGTATTTATCCTTTATCTCAGGGAAGACATAGTGGCTTATTGGCTCCAAGTTTTGCTGCCAATGATCAGCGTGGACTTTCTTTAGAAAACCTGGGCTATTACAAAGTGTTTGGTGATAACTGGGATGCTACTATTAGAGGTACAATATATTCGTATGGAGGATGGTCGGCTTACCTTACTCCACGATATTTTAAACGATATCGATACCAGGGTAATTTTAGTTTGAATGTTCAAAGCTTTAAAACAAACTTTAAGGGCGACCCCGATTTTAGTAAACAGCAGGGCTATAATATTACCTGGCAACATAGCATGGATAATAAAGCAAGGCCCGGTGTAACTTTTAGCGCAAATGTAAATGCAGGTAGTACCAAGTACAATAGCCTGGTGCCTAACAATCCAAGAATTAATTTTAACAACCAAATGTCTTCTACCATATCTTATGCAAGAGTATGGAAAGACAGGCCGTATAACTTTTCAATAAATGCCAATCACAATCAGAATAACAATTCGGGTATTATTAATGTAACCCTACCCGATATGGTGTTTAATTTAAACACACTTTATCCTTTTAGAAGAAAAGAACAGGTAGGGCAGATTAGATGGTACGAAAACCTGGGGATTGCTTTAAATACAAATGCCAAAAGCACTACGTTTTTTAATGACACTATTGGCGGCATCACTCAGCAAATTGAAGATAATTTACAATGGGGCGCTTCGCACAATGTACCCATTACTTTATCGTTGCCCCAATTGGGGCCATTACAAATAGCGCCATCGGTAAGCTATTCTGAAAGATGGTACCAGGAAAAGAATATTTATAGCTGGAATGGATTCACAAAAAAATTAGACACCGCCAAAACCCGGGGTTTTTATGCTGCTCGTGAAATGAGCTTTGGCCTTAGCACCAGCACCCGCATATTTGGTATGTTTACTTTTAACAAAGGGAAAGTAAAAGCTATCCGCCACGAAATTAGGCCATACATTTCCGTTAGTTACCGGCCCGATATGAATGGCAAGTATTTTAGAAGTGTACAATCCGATACTTCGGGCCGATTGATGCGGTACAATATTTATCAAAGAGGTATTTATGGTTCGTATGGCGAAGGCCGCTTTGGAGGAATGAGCTTTGGTATTGATAATAATATTTCAATGAAAGTGAAAAGTAAAAATGATACCAGTGCTACAGGTTTAAAGAAGGTTTCACTAATTGATGGCTTCAGTCTTACAAGCAGTTATAATTTTTTACAAGACTCTTTTAGAATGGCTCCTATCAACATGTCTGCAAGGAGCAACCTGTTTGAAAAAATAAATATTACTGCTTCAGCAATGCTGGATCCTTACCAGGTAGATAGCGTGGGAAACAGGGTAGATAAAATGATATGGAAACAAAAACTGAGTCTTGGCCGTTTAATGACGGCACAGGTTTCTATGCAGGCATCATTTAGAGGTGGAGGAAAAGGAGATAAACAACAGCAGCAACAGCAGCAGTTGGGCTCCAATTATTACAATCCAAACGGGCAAATGCTCGATGAATACCAGCAGGAGCTTTCTTATATGAGCAATAACCCCGGTGAGTTTGTAGATTTTTCTATTCCCTGGGATATTAGTTTTGGCTACTCCTTCCGTTACAACAAAGTACTCGATTCAAGAATATTGGGTTTTAGAAATGAAGTTAACCAGGATGTAAACTGGAACAGTTCGGTAAACCTTTCTCCCAAATGGAAAGTGGGCATCAATGGCTTTTATAATATTACCGAAAATCAGTTGGGAACCATCAGCATGTATCTGTCTCGTGAAATGCATTGCTGGCAAATGGCTATAAATATTTCACCCGTTGGAATGTACAAGTTTTTCAATATTACCATTAGTCCAAAATCGGGTTTGTTGAGAGATTTAAAAGTAAATAGAACCCGATATTTTGTAGATCAGTAATTATACCGATTGGATATTTGTTCCGAAGGTTTTCGGAATCGTTGATAAAAGACCAATTTCTCCACGATTCGCTTCGCTCTCGGGACAAGCTTNNGCATTATACGAAAATAATTTGGTCTATAATAATAATCAGTTTCGTATTACAATTTCTCTGATGCGTATTCCTTCCACATTAAGTCAAATACTTTTTGCTTGAGTTCTTTAGCAGTAATGTTTTGAGCAGAAACAGGCGCTAAAAATTTCATGCTTAATGGATGAGGCAACAGGTAAAAAGTTTTATGGATAGGCATTGCCTCCTTAGTTCCTTTAATAATACATGGTATAATGGGCTTGCCGGTTTCTACAGCTAATTTAAAAGCACCTTCATAAAAATCTTTTAGCGGTTGATTGGTTCTGTTCCTGGTACCTTCAGGATAAATGCATAAGTGCATATTTTGTTGCAAAACGGCCTTCATTTTTTCAAAACTTTCCACCCTGCTTTTTTCACTTTTTCTATCAACCAATACCGACCCTCTGGTATAGTACCAGCCAAATAAGGGAATTTTTGCAAAGGATGATTTTGCAATGGTTTTATTTGCACCGGGTACATAGGGCGCCGATAGAGGAACATCCAGCAATGCATTGTGGTTGAAGGTTACAATATAATTTTCTCCTTCTATAAAATTTTCTTTACCCCTTACTTTTAAGGGGCATCCAATTAAAGGAAGCCATACATTCATCCAGCACTTTGCCAAAAAAATAAAATATTGCTGCCCTTTTTTGTAATTCTTAAAAAGATAAGATGCCATAGACGGAAGCAATATTATAAGGAAGGTAATTACAAAAATTACTAGGGCCCATACGGCCCATATACGGGCAAATATTTCTTTAAATAGGTTTGAGTTTGATTGGTTAGTTCTCATTATTTAAGTTGGAGTAGTCAATTTCCAGTCTATGGGTTGTTGACCATTTGATATTAATAATTCGTTGGTTTTAGAAAAGTGCTTACATCCAAAAAATCCTTTATCAGCCGAAAAAGGAGAGGGGTGAGCTGCTTTTAAAATGATGTGTTTGGTTTCATCAATTAATAATTGTTTTTCCTGTGCAAATTTTCCCCAAAGTAAAAAAATTATCCCTTGTTTTTGGTCCGATATTTTTTTAATAACCACATCGGTAAATTCTGCCCAGCCATATTTTGCATGGCTAAAAGGTTCTCCTGCTCTTACCGTAAGTGCTGCATTTAATAATAATACACCCTGCTGAGCCCAGTGTGTTAAATCGCCGAAGTTGGCCGGCATATCTACCCCAATATCAGCTTTTATTTCTTTAAAAATATTTACCAGCGAAGGAGGAGGCTTAATACCCGGCTGCACCGAAAAGCTTAGGCCATGCGCTTGCCCGGCTCCATGATAGGGATCTTGCCCAATAATTACTACAGCTATTTTATCAAATGGAGTGCAATTGAATGCATTAAAAATAAGTGAGCCCCGTGGATAGATGGTTTTGCCCGAAGCTTTTTCGGCACGAAGAAAAAAAGCAATCTGTTTAAAATAAGTTTGACGAAACTCATCTTTTAAAACTTCTTTCCAGGAAGGATGAATTTGAACATCCATGAGTTTTTTTAGTAAAAATAAGAAGGAATTAAAATTAAGAGAAAGTATATTTAAAATATCTCCGCCTGGTATTTGATACTCAAAATAAAATCTGCCTCGGCTCGAAGAAACACGAACCGAAATTTATGATTAATAAGATTGGTTAAAATAATTAATTTAGGGAGATAAATGTAGAACGTAAATCACACAAAGAAATTGGGGAGATAAATTTTTTATGGGCAACTACTAAACCCCACCCTGAGCTATTGCCGGCGGCCTATCTACTCCTTTAGAAAAAGCTTTATGAAACAAGTGTAGATGATTTTGGATTTTTGAATGATTTGTAAATTGAATTTGATTGGGGCTCACGAAGTGAAATTGTTTCCTTACCACGGTATTCAAGGTGGGGAAGTTAACGAGGGTCGGTACCGAAGGTCAGACCCGTGAGGCCAAATTTTTTATTGAGAAGTTAACCGCAAGAACGCAAAGATTTGGCTTTTTTCTTTTCCTTTTTTTAAATTTACCAACTGCAAAACGGATGATATCAAATAAAGCATTTTAGATGACCACAGTCTGGGTCTGACCTTCGGTGCTGACCCAGGGAAACATTTAATGTGACTAATCCTCCTCACGATCCAACCATTTGTAATTTTTTAACCAAACGGCCAATGTAAATTATAATTTAATAATGGGCGATGGAAGCCTTTTGCCGGATGGAACTTTGAGCCCTTTTACCGCTTACGATGCCAATGGCAATATTAAAAAAATGCAGCAATGGGGTTTGAAAATTGGCTCAAGTGCACAAATTGACCATTTAAACTACCAGTACTCTAGCGGAAGCAATAAGTTGCTTGCAGTAACAGAACAAACACTGGGCAATACCGATAATAAGTTAGGCGACTTTACCGATAAAAATTTAACCGGCGATGATTATAGTTACGATGTAAACGGTAACCTTATTTTAGATAAAAATAAAAACATCAGCAGCATTACCTACAACCACCTCAACCTTCCGGCTGTAATTACCGTTACCGGAAAAGGAACCATTAGCTATACTTACGA
>DEHT01000106.1 GCA_002352045.1 Chitinophagaceae bacterium UBA2793
AGTTGTACTAATATTTCCTTACGTGTAAGTGCTTACTCTCTCAGCTTTGTAAAAACTCTTATAATCCTGATATTTACCTCAATGGCTGTATCGCTGTTTAAAATACTTGACAACATTGCTACGCCCTGTTCTGTAAAAGCATTAGGCAATTTTCTTCTACCTCCCCAACTTGATGTCGCATTTTGCGACTTCAAGTTGTCAAACTCTTTTTGACTAAGGGCAAGCGTAAAATCTCTGGGGAACCATTCTATATTACGCTTTAGCTGCTCATTCAATCGCTTTGTTTCTACGCTGTACATTTCTGCCAGGTCTTCGTCTGTCATTACTTTTTGCCCCCGTACAACATATATCCTGTTCAGTTTTTTTGTTCTGCTACCAGCACCTGTAGTTGCTTCTTAGCCATTGCAGTAATTTTGATTTGTAAAAATAAAATTTAAAACGGGGGATAGTTTACAATATCCCTCGCCATGTTTTGTATTCTAAGATATTGCCAAAAGAAATTTTTTACCGGGGAAGCACAAAAAAGCCGTTCAAAAAAGAACGGCAGAAATAACTGGTGGTGAATACCGGATTTGAACCGATGGCGGCAATGAAAAGAATTTTAAAGTAGAAAACTCTAATAACAAATGGTACTAAAATAAGTCCAAGCGACGGCAACAGTTCATTGCGACTTCGTTTACCTACAGAGATAGAAAAAAACTATTGAATCATCAGTTTTTGCACAGTAGTAAAATCATTCGTTTCAACTTGTATGAAATAAATACCTGTTGAAATAGGATTGATGTTATAGTGATTATTTGCAGTGGCTGAAATTTGCTTAATCTTTTTTCCATTAATATCAATGATACTAATGGTTTTAATTTCACTACCTGATTGAATAATTACCTCTCCATATGTAGGGTTTGGAAAAATAGATAAATAAATTGCTTTATCTAAATAGGTTTTTGCAACTTGACTATACTTAAATTTACTATCGATATCTACCATTCTAAGCCGGTAGAAATTATTTCCTTTAAGTGGTTTCATATCAAACACAGCATAATTATGAACGCCTGCAGTATTCTTTGCCGCTACCTTATGTACTGAAGTGAAATTTATTCCATCATTACTCTTTTCCACTACAAACTCTAAAAGATTTATTTCTGATTCGGAGCGCCAACTTATCTTCACCCGGCTATTTAGATTTTGTGCATTAAAATTTAGCAGCGTAACCGGCATGGTACCACCTGGGCTCATTTTTTGAACAAATACATCGTATTCGCCGGCCGAGGTTAGGTTATAGACAGCCAATCCCGGATCAAAATCACCGGTAGAGTAAAATATTCCAATAGTATGCACTTTACCAGCTCCATCTACAACAATTGAATTTCCTTGACCAACGCCACCAAAAGCCGTAGCCCAGGCAAAACTGCCGTCAGCATTAAGCTTGCTTACAAATACGGCTCCCGAAGTAACATTTAAGTTATACACTCCTGCCCCGGGGTCAAAATCTACGGTTCCGCCAAAATAGCCGGTGTAATATATATTCCCTGTGGCGTCTAAGGTAAGTGAAAGCCCATTCTCTTCTGAAATATCACCTATTCGATTTGCCCATGCATAACTACCGTCAGCATTAAATTTGCAAATAAAAGCATCTGATGCTCCGGCCGAAATGAGGTTGGCAACATCCGGCCCGGGGTCAAAATCTACTGTGTTCTTAAAACGTCCGGTAGTATAAACATTTCCTGTTTCGTCTATAGCAATAGAATTTCCCTCTTCAAAAGTTCCAGTGCTACCCATGGCATTAGCCCAACCAAAACTGCCGTCAGCATTTAGCTTGCTTACAAAAATATCTGAGCTACCTGCTGCAAATAAATTATACGTTGCGGAACCGGGGTCAAAGTCTGCTGTTCCAGAAAAATATCCGGTGGTAAATACATTTCTAGCTGCATCTAAAGCAATGGAAACCCCAATCGAATTACTACTACCGCCCATTTGCTTAGCCCAGGCAAAACTGCCGTCGGCATTTAGCTTGCTCACAAAAATATTATTGGCACCTGCAGAAGTTAAATTGTAAACTCCCGCCCCGGGATCAAAATCAACGGTATTGTTAAAATACCCGGTGTAATAAATATTTCCTGATGCATCTAACGTAATTGATCGACCACCTTCAACACTATTACTTATTCCACCTATTTGCTTTGCCCAGGCAAAAGTTCCATCTGCATTCAGCTTGCTCACAAAAATTTCAGTACCACTTGCAATTAAGTTATAAACTCCCGGCCCTGGGTCAAAATCTGCAGTGCCAAAAAAATTTCCGGTAGTATATACATTTCCCGCAACATCCAACGCTATGGAAAACGCCTGATCATTTAATGATCCACCCAATTGTTTGGCCCATGCAAGTGTTCCATCGTCATTCATCTTACTTATAAAAATATCTCTGGACCCTCCTGAGGTTAAGTTGGCCACTCCCGGCCCGGGGTCAAAATCTACAGTGCCACTAAAACCACCGGTTGTATATACATTTCCCGAAGCGTCTAAAATAATGTCATTCCCAAAATCATCAGAAGTTGATCCAATTTGTTTTACCCATTCAAAACTTTGAGCCTGAGTAATACTAAATATGGGTAACAACAAAACAAACAAATAAAGTTTTTTCATTTTTATTTTTTTGAAAGATTTTAAAAATGATGCCTAATGTAAAAGCTGATATATTGTAGATGAATTGAAGTGCCAGATTGATGCACAATTTGCTTCAATTCTTACTATTCATTTTCAAATTTGTATAAGTGAGAAGAATAAATCAATACTTCCTTTGGATTATACGCTAGAAATTTGATAGTTGTAGCAAGCCTTTTGCTATTAAGCCGTTATCTTTATCATTCTAAACATTGGGAATTATTTTACTTTTGCCTCGGTTCGCACATGAAACGAAAATTCTAATCCCCATCAAAAACATTAAATAGGTTTTTTCAAAAAAAAAATCATTTACACCCGCCTTACCACATACCTATCTTATAAAACGTAGTGAGAAAAATATCTGGATATATTTTTTACTTTTTAACTATAACTAACCATACTTATTAAAAGTAATCCAACAACAAGATTAACTGCTTTCATCAACTACTTTTTTGTGGTATAAAATGGGACAATATCCCCCGCCATGTTTTGTATTCTAAGAAATATCCAAATGATATTTTTTACCGGCTAAGCACAAAAAAGCCGTTCAANNCTAGCCAACTGAGCTAATCCCCCTTAATGGAGTGCAAATATAAAGGTTTGTACTTGCTACAAAAAAGAATTTTTGAGATAGAAAAAGACTATAATTTTCTTATAGGATAAAATATTGTACAGGCCTATGGAATTTTGAAAGTATTGGCTGCAATAGGATTAAATGCTACATCAGTTGCTATATAAATAAGTTTTGCATCTTCATTTATGTATTCGTATTGTAAAACAATTCCCGGAACACCGGCAAACGCAGGCTCAATTTTGCCAAACAATGGATGATTAATTTGTGTTGTATAATATGCAGTGATGGTTTTATTGTTTTGTAAATGGAGTATTACTTTTTTACAGGGATAGTCCAGTACATTTATTGAATCTTGAAGAAACTCATAGCTGACCTCATCATATTGCCTGTTCATTTTGCTCCACTCCTTGCTATTCAATACCCGTTTGTATTTTTGGCCCGATTCTTTTACAACAGTTATTACAGGATTTTGTGTCGCTTCGTTATAAAAAACATTTTGAACTCTAAGCAACGAAACCATTCGGCTTCTTACCATTTTATTGCCAATAAAGATAGTTTTTAAAGCACCATTGTAACTCTCTGCCACACCTTCTTTTTTTGAGGATTGAATATCGAGTGTATAAGAAATAGTAAAAGGCCTGGGCAAGGCTTGCGCAGAATCTGCTTGTTGCCCATTTGAACTTCTAATGGAAGACACAAAAAATAATAGGAGAATAATTTTTTTCATCAATAAATATTATCACCCAAATCAATTATATCCAGTGGGTTTTTGTTTATATTTCTTTTTCTATCAAAGTTTCTCATATCAGCCCTTCGCCAGCTTTTAATTTTGTTGGCAGCTCTGCGAGCCTTGCGAGTGCTTTTGCCATTTTTTTTAGTGCGATACAAATCTTCAATTACATCGCTAATGTATGGTGAAATAGAAATGCCGGAATAATTATTCAACTGTATTTGTTGTTGACTTTTTTTCCATTTTATGGATTGACCATGTTTAAAATTAATTAGTGAATATAGAATTTCATTATTTTCTATGGGTATTTCTACCCCATCAAAAAATACTTTTGTCATTTGCACCTTTTGCTTTAAAGGCTTTGCAGAAGCTATAAAAACTCTATTGTTTCGCTTTTCAATACCGGGCAGTTTTGTACCAACAGTATCTGCAATCTCAGTATTTTCTATTTTAGTTGGAGTTTGATATGGGGTAGTTTTTTTAACCACTTCATGCTGTAAAGAAAAATTGTCTTTTTTTATAACCCAAACAATGGTAGCAATAATGCCTACTAAAGCAGCAGCTGCAATCCACTTTTTATATGGAAACATTTTTACCAGTAATGCTTTTTTTTGCTTTTGCTTATTAATTAAGTCAATAATCTTTTCAAAATTTTCTTCGGGGACCACAACAGAAAAGTCAGATAATGTTTCAAATTTTTTTTTTAGTTGCTGTTGTTGAATGGTTTCTAAAACCTCGATAAAAAGTTGTTGTGACGGTTGAATTTCGTACTCCTGAAGTGGAAGCTTTTCACCATCAGAAAAATCAGAGGTAAACAATTGAGTTCGGATACGCTTCCATAAATTCAGGCTGGGAGATACGAAATACTCCTTTAGCTTCCTGAAAATATCGAAATAGCGTTTATCCATTTTCGTGAGTTAATAAATTTTTTAAAGTTGACTTTGCCCTGTGTAGCTGCGACTTACTTCCACTGGCAGAAATTTGTAGCATGTCGGCAATTTCCTGGTGACTATATCCTTCTACCTGGTAAAGGTTAAAAACGGTTCTTTGCCCTTCGGGTAGTTGTAGTATCACTTTAAACATATCTTCTTTCTCTAGTTTATCAATTCCTGAAAGACCATTAGCTTCAATGTTTATATTTTCCGTAATTTCTACAAATGCTATTTTTTTCTTTTTGAGAAAATCGAGGCAGCATGTTACAAAAATTCTTCTTGCCCATCCCTCAAAAGAGCCTTCAAATCGAAAATGCGGAAGATTGAAATATAATTTTGCAAAGCTGTCCTGAAAAACATCGTTGGCATCCTCCCTATCACTAATATATCGAAGGCATAAGCTGTACATTTTACCCGACAGGGAGTCGTACAAAACTTTAAATGCCTTGTGATCCCCCCCCAAACTTTTTTCGATCAATTCTTTTAAATTTTGTAACTGATCAACCGCATAAGATTTTTCCATTTAAACCTATTCGATAAACAAATTATCAATCAAGGAAACCTTAAAAAAGTTTATTCGTCTGTATAAATGTGATAATCATCATTTTTACACATGTTTCATTTTTATCGTTTACATAGAAAACTTATTTCGCATTGAAAAAGAATTACATTCTATATAAATTCGACGCACAGGAGAAATTGCACCTGTATATTCAATCTAAGGTAAATTCAACTGTACTATTTACGGCCAATCCTGCCACTGCAGAAAAATTCAATTTTTTTACCGCTTTTTATTACAGTTTAATTTACAGGGTACATTTAATTAGTTACAAAAATATTTAATAATTAGTTATTAAAGAGAACGAGCCGGGAACGGCTCGTTCGTACAGACCGATGAGAAATAATTTCAAAGGTCGACTCCTATAGTATTCCTAACAATATAAAAGACGAAACTCTATTTTGAAAGGTTGCAAAAAAATACTCATAAATAAAAAAACCGGGCAAACCCGGTTTCACTTCTCTTATTTCTTATTCATTAATCTCCCCAAATATTATCTTTCCCATCTATCCAAAGTTTTACCAGGTCGGTAGTGATTGATTTTGGCCTTTCAAGTGGGAACCCTAAAGAGCGATCCCAGCAAAGGCTCGCCAATACACCTAGTGCTCTTGAAACTCCAAATAACACAGTGTAAAATTCATATTCTACCATTCCATAGTGTACCAGTAATGCACCGCTATGTGCATCTACATTGGGCCATGGATTTTTAATTTTTGCAATAGAGCCCAAAATAGGAGGAACCGTTTCATATACATTCCAAACGGTATTTACCAAAGGATCGTTTGGCATATGCTTTTTACCAAATTCCATTTGTGCGGTAAAACGTGGGTCTGTTTTACGCAACACCGCATGGCCATAGCCCGGCACTACTTTTCCTTCGCACAAAGTTTTCTTTACGTATTCTTCAATTTGAGTTGTTGTGGGTGATTGGCTACCGATTAATTCCTGCATCTCAAAAATCCACTTTATTACTTCCTGGTTAGCCAGGCCATGCAAAGGTCCTGCAAGGCCATTCATTCCTGCGGCCAAGCTTAAATATGGGTCGCTTAAGGCAGAGCCCACTAGATGTGTAGTGTGTGCGCTTACGTTACCTCCCTCGTGGTCGGCATGAATAGTCATATACAAACGCATCAATTCTTTAAATCCTTCATTTTCGTAACCCATCATATGAGCAAAATTACCTGCCCAATCTAATAATCCATTTGGTTGAATATGATCACCACCTTTATATTTTCTTCGATAGATATATGCTGCTACCCTTGGTAAGCGTGCTATTAAATCCATTGTATCATCAAATACCGCTTCCCAATAATCTTTTTTGTTCATGCCTTTTGCATACTGCTTTGCAAAAATGCTTTCTGTTTGCAGTGCCATAATGGCCACTACAAATTGAGTCATTGGATGAGTAGAAACCGGCAGTGCTTCAATAGTAGCAAACACATGATTGGGCACATGGCTACGACGCTGCCATACACTGGTAAGATGTTGTACATCTTCTTCGGTTGGTAATTCGCCAATCAACATCAAATAAAACAATCCTTCGGGCAATGGTTCAGAACCTCCAGGTGCTTTAGGTAATTTTTTTTGCAGCTCCGGAATAGTAAATCCTCTGAAACGAATACCTTCCTGCGCATCTAATAAACTGGTTTCGGTAACTAAGCCTGTAATGCCTCGCATACCCTGGTAAACCTGAGCAAGGGTAACTTCACCAATAGGTTTATTTCCATGCAACTTTAAAATTTCTTTAATTTCGGCTCCTATTGATTCTGACTTTTCTTTGAATTTGTCTTTGATAACTCCCATTGTACAAAAAAATTAAATATTCAGTAAAACTGCTGAGCCTTTGAGCAGCATTTTGCAAAAAAGTTGGCAGCAAAAAATGACCATTGCGGCAGTAAAATAGACTCTGAGTAGTTTTATTTATTCACTTCGCTTAATCGGCCTTAAAATTACGACGGATGAATTGGTTAAACAAAAGTTTTAAAAGAAAGTTTGTATTACCCAATTTTACTTGGGCGCTTTTTTATAAAGATAAAATGCAATAAGAGTAAATAGTAAATTGGGCAGCCATGCGGCCATCCAGGGAGAAAAATTTCCTTTGGTTGCAAACACAATACTTATTCTGCTTAAAAGGATATAAGCCACGCATAAAAATACGCCCAATGCAAGATGAATACCACTTCCGCCTCTTACTTTTCTGGATGCCAATGATACACCAATAACAGTAAGAATAAGCACAGAGAAAGGAATAGCATCTCTATTGTACCGTTCTACTAAAATAGAATTCATAGATTCTGAGCCTCGCATTTTTTCTACTCTTATAAACTCATTGAGTTCCGGTGTTGACATTTGCTCCTTTAGGTATTCATCTTTACCCAAATCAACGGGTTTAAAATTATAATTCATCAACAGTTTATCGTGTTGCGTAACGGTTTCTGAAATCTCCTGAAAATTTCTTTCTGTTACAAAACGAAGGTTCCACTTTTTTTGGGCAGTATCCCAGTTAAAACTTCCTGCCCTCAGGTTATATATTAATTTTTTGTCTTTAAATTTTTGAACAAAAAAACCGGATCCGTTTTTTGAAACAGTATCATAACTTCTTATTCCTACATAGGAGCTGTTGTCGAGTTTAAAATAAATGTGTTCTTTGTAACTGTTGGAATTGGTTGAATATCGGCCTTTGTTTACTTCAACATATCGCTTGTCAAATTCGCCCCAAATTTTGTTTGCTTTTGGAATTACATACTGATAACCTACCCAAAGCAAACCGGCCAGTATTAAACCACCTGCAATAAATGGAAACATAAATCTTTTATAGCTAACCCCACTGCTTAAAATGGCAATCACCTCGGAACGTCCCGCCATTTTTGAAGTAAAAAATATTACTGCAATAAAAACAAATAGCGGGAAAAGCATAGCGTCGATCCGGGGAATAAATCCAAAGTAATATTGTGTTACAATTTGCCAGACTGATAATCCCGATTTTGCAAAGTCATCGGTGTGCTCACTCAAATCAACCACCACTATAATTACAGTAAGTAGAATAAGACAGAAAAAGAATGTGCTTAAAAAATTGAAGAAAATATATCGGTCTATTTTTTTCATAGATGAAAATGCTGTGGCAAGATAATTTAAAAATTTTGCAAAGCTGTTGAATTAATGTTATGTGCCACTATCCATCCTGTAGTCCATGCGTTTTGAAAATTGAAGCCTCCGGTTACGCCATCAATATTTAGTATTTCTCCGGCAAAAAACAAACCCGGTACCATTTTGCTTTGCATGGTATTAACATCCACTTCACTCAATTGAATACCACCTGCGGTTACAAATTCTTCCTTAAAAGTGGTTTTACCTTTTACAGCAAACTCCTGTGCACACAATGTTTTTATGAGTTTGTTTTGTTCCTTCGAAGGAAGATCTGCCCAACGGCTATCGGCTTTTATATTACATTGACCTAAAAAATATTCCCAAAGCCGGGATGGTAAAGCAAAAGGATTTCTGTTTATTATTTTTTGAGCAGCTAATTGAAATCGCAACTCCTGCAATTTATCTCTAAGCGAATTTTCGTTGTAGGAAGGCAACCAGTTTATCATGAGAGTACAACTGTATTGCATAACCGCCAATTCTCTTGCAGCCCATGCTGAAAGCTTTAGTGCAGCAGGTCCACTTAAGCCCCAGTGGGTAATCAGCAATGGTCCATCCTGCAGCAATTTTGTTCCGGAAATTTTAACCACTGCATTTTCTACACTTACTCCCATTAATTGAGTAATAGTATTGTTGGGAATATTAAAGGTAAACAAAGAAGGAACCGGTGATTCAATGCTATGCCCTAATTGCTTCAACCACTCAAATTGTTCTGATTTTGAAAAACCTCCACTGGCTATGCATATATAATCGGCATAAAGTTGATTACCGTTGGAAAGTTTTAAAAGGAAGTTTGCATTTGTAGTTGTGTTTTTACTTTTTGGTGTGGAATTAATTTCTTTCACATCTGCACTCAACTTTATTTCTACATTATATTTATCCGCTTCTTTTAAAAAACAATCTATAATAGTTTGTGAGGTATTGCTCTGTGGAAACATTCTGCCATCGGCTTCTGTTTTTAAAACAACATTTCGTTGTTTGAACCATTCAATAGTATCAGTTGTAAAAAAATGATGGAACGCTTTTTTAAGAAAAGAGGCTCCCCTGGGATATCGCTTTATCATATCTGCAATGGAAAAACATGCATGAGTTACATTGCATCTTCCACCACCGCTCACTTTTACCTTGCTTAATAATTTAGAGGTTTTTTCAACCAAAATCACTTTTAAATTTGGATGGAGCCTTGCAGCATTCACTGCACAAAAAAAACCGGCAGCACCACCGCCAATAACTACTAAGGTTTTTTTGGGTTCTGTCAATTGAAAATTGAAAATTGAAAATTGAAAATTGTATAATCTTTAATCATGGCACCAGGTTAAGTTTGGATTTGCTTTTTCTGCCACTTCAATTTCTTCAAATGAAGAAAGAATATCTGGTGCAGCTTTAGTGATATGCACATCATGTTCAAAGTGTGCAGAGGCTTTTCCATCCCTGGTACGAATGGTCCATCCGTCCTCATCCTGGTAAACTTCTTTCACTCCCATATTAATCATAGGCTCAATGGCAAGCACCATACCCGGTTTTAGTTTTGCACCGCTGCCTCTTTTGCCATAGTTAGGCACCTGTGGTTCTTCGTGCAGGTTGCGCCCCAGGCCATGCCCTACCAAATCTCTCACCACACCATAGCCATGTTTTTTTTCGGTATGTTCCTGGATGGCAAAAGCAATATCGCCTACCCTATTTCCATTTCTTGCTTTTTCAATTCCTTTGTACAAAGACTCTTTTGTAATTTTTAAAAGCTGCTTTACATCGTTGCTCACTTCACCTACTGCGTAGGTATAAGCACTGTCGCCATGGAAACCATTTTTATAAACACCAATATCCAGCGAAATAATATCGCCATCCTTTATAGTATTGTTATTTGGAAAGCCATGCACTACTACATCGTTAACAGAAATACAGGTTGCAAAAGGATAAGTACCGCCATAGTTTTTAAAAGATGGTACTGCTCCATTATCTCTGATAAAGGTTTCAATCATATCGTTCACCTGCATAGTGGTCATTCCGGGTTTTAAAACTTTAGCCAGTTCTGCATGAGCCTTACCCACCAATAGGCAGCTATGGCGCATGATTTCAATTTCTTCTGTAGTTTTATAATGTATCATAAGTGTGCAAAAATAAACAAACCCCAACGATTGTGCCGTTGGGGTTTTAAATAAA
This sequence comes from Chitinophagaceae bacterium UBA2793, assembly GCA_002352045.1. Classification (GTDB taxonomy): domain Bacteria; phylum Bacteroidota; class Bacteroidia; order Chitinophagales; family Chitinophagaceae; genus Ferruginibacter. Next base: position 10,761 of record DEHT01000106.1, read on the forward strand.
CTTTTATTAAAAATTAAATATTTCCCGGTGTTACCGTTTGACGGCCTTGCATTCTACCACTACTCATTAAACCATCGTACTGGCGCATTAATAATTGTGTTTCTATTTGCTGCAATGTATCTAACACCACGCCTACCATAATTAGCAATGAAGTACCGCCAAAGAAAGTAGAGAAGTTCATTTGCATACCAAACAGCAATTGAATTAAGCCCGGTAAAATACCCACCACAGCCAATAATATTGCACCCGGTAAAGTAATTCTATCCATGATGGTACCAATATAATCTGCTGTTTCCTGGCCTGGTTTTACGCCGGGTATAAAGCCGTTGTTACGCTTTAAATCGTCGGCCATTTGCTTAGGATTAAATATCAAAGCTGTGTAAAGGAAAGTAAATGCAATTACGGCAATGGAATACACAATCATATACACCCAATGCGTATGGTCGGTAAAATACCTTGCCCAACCTGCATTGGTAAAGCCGGAGAATACTGTTGGTAAAAATAAAATTGCCTGAGCAAAAATGATGGGCATTACACCGGCAGCATTTACTTTTAGGGGTAAGAAATTACGAGCACCTCCAATTTGACGGCTGCCTACAATTTGTTTTGCGTAATTCACCGGCACTTTACGTGTACCTTGAACAAGCATAACAAGGCCCATAATTAATGCAATGAAAATAATTATCTCAACCAATACAATTAATAAACCGCCTACACCATATTTTGTAAATCTTGAAGTCCACTCTTCCATAAATGAATGAGGCAAACGAGCAAGAATACCAATCATAATGATTAGGGAAGTACCATTACCCAATCCTTTGTCGGTAATTTTTTCGCCCAACCACATTACAAATAAAGTACCTACCGTTAAAATAACCACTGTAGAAACCCAAAAGAAGTTACCGTAAGCAGGAATTAAAGCTTCTCTAATACCGGGGCTATGCAAATAACCGATGTATGCTGCTGCCTGGAAAGCAGTAACAATAACGGTTAAATAACGAGTCCATTGGTTTATTTTTTTTCTACCGCTCTCGCCATCTTTTTGAATTTTTGCCATTTGGGGAACCAATATGGTTACCAACTGCATAAAGATAGAGGCAGAGATATAAGGCATAATACCTAATGCAAAAATGGATGCTTTAGAAAAAGCCCCGCCCACAAAAGCATTAAGCAAACCTAAAATACCGCCTTCGGTATTTTGTTCTAAACTATCTAATTGATTGGGGTCTATACCGGGCAATACAATGAAAGAACCCAGGCGATATATAAAAAGCAATATGAGAGTGAAAACAATTTTATTTCTCAGTTCCTCGATGCTCCAGATGTTTTTGAGTGTTGTTATAAACTTCTTCACAGAATTTAAATCGATTTAAAAAATGCTCTAATGTAAAAAACCCCCGTACAGGACGGGGTGGCAAATATCGGAAAATTTATTTAACAATTTCAACAGTACCGCCGGCTGCTTCAATTGCCGCTTTAGCTTTTTCGCTAATGGCATTTACTTTAAAGCTGTATTTACCTTTTATTTCGCCATTGCCCAATACTTTTACCGCATCGTTTTGGCTAACCAGGTTATTGATATACAGGTTTTGTAAGCTGAATTCTGTAATACCATATTTTTCTGCGTAATGATCAAACTGACCTAAGTTGAATACTTTGTATTCCACACGGTTGATGTTTTTAAATCCACGTTTTGGAATACGACGTTGAATAGGCATTTGTCCGCCTTCGTGTGCTTTTTTGCTTTTATAACCGGCACGGCTTTGACCACCTTTGTTACCTTTTGTAGAGGTACCACCTTTACCGCTTGCCTCACCACGGCCTAATCTTTTTTCCTTGTGTGTAGCGCCTTTTGCAGGCTTTAAAGAATGTAAATTCATGTTGCTTTTATTTTTTTACTTTCGCCCCAAAAGCATTCGGGGCTCGCATTATAATTTGATGATTTGATACGGTGATAATTATTTACTCCATTATCAAAATAGCTAATTGGCAAATTATCCAATTACGCTTCTTCTACTTTTACCAGGTGACTCACTTTGTTTACCATTCCTAAAACCTGAGGAGTAGCTTCTACTTCAACAGTAGCGTTCATTTTTTTCAAGCCCAATGCTACCATTGTTCTTTTTTGACGCTCCGGCCTGTCGATCGTACTTTTTATTTGAGTTACTTTAATTTTCTTTGACATCTTTATAAAATTTGAAGTACAAGTTATATTAAGTACAAAGTACTTAGTAACTGGTACTTTGATTATCCGTTAAATACTTTCTTTAAAGAAATGTTGCGAGTTTTAGAAACTGCAACCGGTTCACGCAAGGTAGCCAAGGCTTTAAAAGTAGCTTTTACCACATTATGCGGATTGGCAGAACCCAGGTTTTTTGCCAATACGTCTGTAATACCGGCACTTTCCAATACTGCACGCATGCTACCTCCGGCAATTACACCGGTACCATGAGCTGCAGGCTTAATTAAAACTTTAGCGGCACCTTCTTTGGTAAGTTGTTCGTGTGGAATGGTACCATGCATTACCGGAACTTTAATTAAGTTCTTTTTTGCATCTTCTATTCCTTTGGTAATAGCTTCCTGAACTTCTTTTGCTTTACCCAACCCATGCCCTACTACACCGGCTTCGTTACCTACAACCACCAATGCAGAGAAACTGAATGCACGGCCACCTTTAGTTGTTTTAACCACACGGTTAATTGCAACAACTTTTTCTTTTAATTCGAGCTCGCCGGCTTTCACTTTATTTACAATTACGTTTGACATTTATATATCGTTTTACGATTTGCGATTTTTGATTGCTGATTTTTTGTTAATGCAGTAAATCATACTTCTGCATAAAGATTTGGCTTCTTAGAAATCTAAGCCTGCCTCTCTTGCTCCTTCGGCAACTGCTTTTACTCGACCATGGTAGATATATCCGCTACGATCAAAAACAACTTGCTTAATTCCCAATTCAACTGCTTTCTTCGCAATAGCTTCGCCCACCAATTTGCTTTTTTCGGTTTTGGGAGCCTTTTGAGCGCTGATATCTTTTTGTTTAGAAGACGCAGATGCAATGGTAGTACCATTGTTGTCATCTATCAATTGAGCATAGATATCTGTATTGCTTCTAAATACGCTTAAACGAGGCTTAGATGAAGTACCTGCCACTTTCTTACGAATGCGATACCTTATCTTTTGTCTTGCGGTTGATTTACTGTTACTCATTTTATTTTATTTTGTGTCTCCGATGCTGCCGGAAACAAAGTTGATTTGTTGATTAGTTGATTTGTTGATGGGGTAACCTATCAACTCCTCAACTCTTTTTATTTACCTGCTGATTTACCTGCTTTTCTTCTCAATACTTCACCTACAAATTTCACACCTTTACCTTTGTATGGCTCTGGCTTACGAAGGCTGCGTATTTTAGCACATACCTGGCCAAGTAATTGTTTATCGGTACTTTCTAAAGTAATGATTGGGTTTTTACCTTTTTCGGTAACGGTAGCTACTTTTAATTCTTTTGGAATTTCAAAAAGGATGTTATGAGAGTATCCCAAAGAAAGATCTAACATATTACCCTGGTTGGCTGCTTTATAACCCACACCCACTAATTCTAATTCTTTTTTAAATCCGTCGGTAACACCTTTAACCATATTGTTCACTAATGAACGGTATAAACCATGCAATGCACGGTGACGAATTTGATCGGTAGGACGAGAGAACTCTACTGCATTATCTTTTACTTCTACTTTAATATCTCTGTCTAAATTTTCTTTCAATTCGCCTTTTGGACCTTTTACAGAAATACTATTGTCTTTTCCAACAGTGATGGTAACGCCTGCAGGAACTTCAACTGGTTTTTTACCTATACGACTCATTTTGTTTAATTTGATAAATTAGTAATTAGTTAATTGGGTGATGATAAACGGTCAGCCATGTATAGAAGGCTTAAGGTTTAAATACGATTGGTTTCATCACCAAATCATCCAATCGCCTAATCAATAAATTGATTAGAATATGTTACAAAGAACTTCTCCGCCCACATTTTGAGCTTTAGCTTCTTTATCGGTCATTACACCTTTTGATGTAGAAATAATTGCTACACCCAAACCGTTTTTCACTCTTCTAAAATCGCCTGGCTTAGCATAAGTACGCAAACCCGGACGGCTTACTCTTTCTAAACTTTGAATAGCGGGCAATTTGGTAGAAGGATCGTATTTCAATGCAATTTTAATAACACCTTGTTTGCTATCATCTTCAAACTTGTACTTTAGAATATATCCTTTATCGTACAAAATTTCGGTGATGCGTTTTTTAAGGTTGCTCGCAGGAATTTCCACAATACGGTGATTAGCCATTTGAGCGTTACGAATGCGAGTTAAATAATCTGCAATTGGATCAGTAACCATTGTTATGTTTAGTTAATTGATTTAATAATTTGTTTACAATGCGATATCCATATCTCTCTATTTTGGAGAGATGATAGAAGGTTTACCAGCTGGCTTTTTTAACACCAGGAATTTTTCCTGCTAAAGCCATATCTCTGAACATTACACGACTTACACCAAAATGACGCATGTAACCTTTTGGACGACCGGTAAGCTGGCAACGATTTTTTAAACGAACAGGCGAAGCGTTCTTTGGTAATTGATCCAAAGCTGCATAATCTCCTGCGGCTTTAAGAGCAGCACGTTTTTCTGCATATTTTGCAACGGCTTTCTCTCTTTTTCTTTGCCTGGCTTCTATTGATTTTTTTGCCATAATTTATTAGTATTTAGTAAATAGTAGTTAGTAGTTAGTTGATTTGTTACTTACTACTGGCTACTTATTTATTTTTTAATGTTTTTGAAAGGCATACCCAACTCTTTTAGCAATTCATAAGCTTCTTCGTTGGTACTTGCTGTGGTTACAAAGGTGATATCTAAACCGGTAATTTTATTTACTTTATCAATATCAATTTCGGGGAAAATGATTTGCTCAGTAACACCTAAGGTATAGTTACCACGGCCATCAAAAGATTTATCGTTGATGCCTTTGAAGTCACGCACACGTGGCAATGATACAGAAACCAACCTGTCTAAAAACTCATACATTTTTTCGCCACGTAAAGTAACACGAGCACCAATGGGCATGTGTTTACGCAGTTTAAAATTTGAGATATCTTTTTTAGATGTAGTAGGCACTGCCTTTTGACCGGTAATGTTTGACAATTCATCTACTGCAATATCAATTAACTTTTTATCGTTAACGGCTCCGTTTACACCACGATTTAAACAAATCTTAGTGAGCTTAGGCGTTTGCATTACAGTTTTGTAACTGAATTTTTTCATTAAAGCAGGTACAACATCTTTTTTGTACTTATCTGCCAACCTGGTTGTATTAACTTTTGTACTCATTATTTAATTACCTCCCCTGATTTTTTAGCTACACGAACTAGTTTACCATTTTCACGAGTGCGTTTTACTTTTGTAGGCCCGCCTGTTTTAGCATCCCACAACATTACATTGCTGATAGCAATAGGTGCTTCTACTTTTTGAATACCACCTTTGGTATTTTGAGCTGTGGGTTTTGTGTGCTTGGTAACTATGTTTACACCTTCAACCAATACACGTTCTTTTTCCACAATTATTTCCAACACTTTGCGTGGCTTCTTCAAATCTTTATCCTCGCCGGATATTACTACTACCTGGTCGCCTTTTTTAATGTTGAACTTGGGTTTAAATCTTGTACTCATTTTATTTTGCTTTGTAAGTCAAAAATCAAAAGTCAAAAGTCAAAACTGAATTACTCTCGCTTTCTATTTTTTACTTTTTATTTTTTACTTTATTCTTATAATACTTCCGGAGCCAATGAAATAATTTTCATGTATCCTTTATCTCTCAACTCACGAGCTACCGGGCCAAAAATACGGGTACCTCTTGGTTCATCGGAGTTGTTCAACAAAACCACTGCGTTATCGTCGAAGCGGATGTAAGAACCATCTTTACGACGCAATTTGTTTACAGTGCGTACAATAACGGCTTTGCTCACAGTACCTTTTTTGATACCACCGGCAGGCATTGCATCTTTTACGGTTACAACAATTTTATCACCGATTTTTGCGTAATCCTGGCCGCTGTTACCCAATACACGGATGCACAATACTTCTTTAGCACCGCTGTTATCCGCTACATTTAGTCTGCTTTCTTGCTGAATCATTTTATTTATTTTAGTATCTAGTACTTAATATTCAGTACTTAGACTAGTTCTCAATATTTATATTCTTAACTTAATACTAAGTACTAAGCACTTAATACTTTATTTCACTTTTTCTACAACTTCAACCAATCTCCAGCGCTTTGTTTTGCTCATGGGGCGGGTTTCCATTATTTTAACTGTATCGCCAATGCTGCACTCGTTCTTTTCGTCATGTGCATGAAAGCTGGTAGATTTTTTTAGAAACTTACCATAAAGCGGATGCTTTACTTTTCTTTCAACTTTTACAGTAATGGTTTTATCCATTTTATTGCTGGATACAATACCAATTCTGGTTTTTCTTAAATTTCTTACAACATTTGTTGCAGTTGTTGTTGCTTCCATTTTTGTTTTCGTTTCTGGTTTCTCGTTGTTTGTTTCTCGTTTTGCGTATTGTTTATTGCGAAGCGCTAAACGAGAGACGAGAAACGGTTTTTATTTTAAGCTCCAATTTGAGTTTTTCTTAATTGAGTTTTCAAACGTGCAATATCTCTTCTTAATACACGAATGCTTTGTGGGTTCTCCAATGGAGATATGGCATGAGCAAAGCTCAATTTCTTCAATCGTTGCTCATCTTCTTTAATCTTTGCCGCTAAGTCTGCTTCACTCAACCCCTGAAGGCTCTTTACGAAATCTACTTTTTTAGACATCTTTTTTTAATTTGATAATTTGCTAATTTGCTAATCTGCTAATATTAATTTGAAACAGTTTAGCTTATCGTCTTTACAATAGCACATTAGCACATAAGCTAATTAGCTAATTAATTCTTACGCTTTAAAATCTCTGCTTACAATAAACTTAGTAAGGATTGGTAATTTTTGAGCTGCTAATGCAAATGCATGTTTTGCTACATCAACCGGAACACCATCTGCTTCAAACAAAATACGGCCTGGTTGTACAATGGCTGCCCATCCTTCGGGGTTACCTTTACCTTTACCCATCCTCACCTCTGCAGGCTTAGCTGTAATAGGCTTATCCGGAAATACTCTAATCCATACATTACCTTCTCTTTTCATAGCACGAGTCATTGCCTGACGAGCACTTTCAATTTGACGGCTTGTTAACCAAACTTCATCTAAAGCTTTTAAACCATAGGTACCAAATGCTAAGGTTGCACCACGTTTGGTATTGCCTTTCATTCTGCCTTTCTGGGTCTTTCTGTGTTTGGTTCTTTTTGGTTGTAACATCTTATTTTAATTTGTCAATTCGATAATTTGATAATTTGATATTAGAGCTGTTTCATCTTTAGCCCATTATCATATTGGCTATTGCCAATTACCTTCTTCCTCCACCACGGTTATCGCCGCCTCTTCTGTCGCCACCACCTCTTCTATCGCCGCCTCTGCCTCTGTCATCTCTTCTGTCGAAACCACCTGTATGTGGTCTTTCTGTTCCATCATTTTTGCCACCGGCAATTACATTTGGATTTAAATCTCTTTTACCTAATACTTCTCCTTTACAAATCCAAACTTTAATACCAATTTTACCATAAACGGTTAAAGCAAATACATTGGCATAATCGATATCCATACGTAATGTATGTAATGGAGTACGACCTTGTTTTATTTCTTCGCTACGTGCAATCTCCGCACCACCTAAGCGACCACCAACTTTTACTTTGATACCTTCTGCACCCATACGTAATGCGGAAGCTATACTCATTTTAATGGCACGTTTGTAGTTGATACGATTCTCTAATTGACGGGCAATAGTATCAGCAACAATATTGGCATCCAATTCGGGGCGACGAATTTCTAAAATGTTGATTTGAACATCGGCATTGCCGGTTAGTTTTTTCAACTCTTCTTTAATTCTGTCAACCTCACCACCACCTTTACCGATGATGATACCGGGCTTAGAGGTATGAATAGTAACAATCAGTTTATTTAATGTACGCTCAATAACAATTTTAGCGATACCGCCTTTGTTGATACGAGCATTCAGGTAATTTCTGATTTTGTCATCTTCGATCAGTTTGGTAGCATACTCTTTTTTGCTTGCATACCAGTTACTGTCCCATCCACGGATGATACCTAATCTTGCACCAATTGGATTTGTTTTCTGACCCATAGTATTTATTTATTCTTTCGTTGCTTCAACAGAAGTTGAAAGGTTTTTTATTTTATTTTTATTAAGCTTCTTTTACAGCAGTTTTTTTAGTTGCTTTTGGAGTGGCTTCCGCATCTACTACCACAGTTACGTGGTTGCTACGTTTGCGAACTCTGTAACCACGACCCTGCGGTGCAGGACGCATGCGTTTGATAACTCTTGCACCATCAACCATGATTGTTTTAACGATCAGGCTGTTTTCATCAGCGCCTTCGTTTTTAGCTTTCCAGTTGCTGATGGCAGAAAGTACCAGTTTACGCAAAGGAACAGCCGGGTGCTTTGGATTGTGCTCCAGAACGGCCAATGCTTTTTCAACCTGCATACCACGAATCAAATCGGCCAGTAAACGCATTTTGCGTGGCGATGTGGGGTAATTATTCAATTTTGCTACTGCTTCCATTTTTTTATTTAGTTGAAAGTGGAAAGTTGAAAGTGGAAAGTTTTTTACTTATAACTCATCACTTATAACTCATCACTTATTTATTACATTTTTTTGCTTGAGTGACCTCTAAAGTTTCTTGTTGGTGCAAATTCGCCCAGTTTGTGACCAACCATAAATTCGGTTACATACACAGGGATAAATTTGTTGCCATTGTGAACTGCAAATGTGTGGCCTACAAAATCAGGAGAAATAGTACTTCTTCTGCTCCAGGTTTTAATCACACCTTTTTTTAATTTTCCTTCAGTCATTGACAAAACTTTGTTTTCAAGTTTTGCTTCGATGTAAGGACCTTTTTTTAATGAACGAGCCATGTTGTTAATTTGATAATGTGATAATTTGCTGATGTGCCAATTACCTACATCCAAGTTTTAAATTTTGTTTATTTGCCTCTTTTGATCGAGACCATTTTAACTATGTTGTGCTAACAGCCTAGAGCTAATAGCTAACAGCTTACTTATTAGGTAATTTTTTACCGTTTCTACGAGTAAGAATCAGTTTATCTGATCCTTTACCACGTGTACGGGTAATTTCACCTTTAGCATATTTACCTTTACGGCTGCGTGGGTGACCACCGGAAGCTCTACCTTCACCACCACCCATTGGGTGATCTACAGGGTTCATAGCTACGGCACGTGTGCGTGGACGAATACCTTTCCAACGGTTGCGACCGGCTTTACCCATGCTCTCGAGGTTGTGATCGCTATTGCTGGTAACGCCTACTGTAGCATAACAGTTGATCAATACTTTTCTCAACTCACCACTTGGCATTTTTAATACAGCATATTTTTCTTCTTTGTTGTTCAACTGGGCAGAGGTACCGGCACTTCTTACCAAAATACCACCCTGGCCTGGCTGCATTTCAATATTGTGAACCATCGTACCCAAAGGCATATTTTTCAGTTGCAAAGCATTGCCCAATTCTGGTGCAGCAGCATCGCCACTTACTACGGTTTGACCAACCTGTAATCCTTGTGGAGCAAGGATATAACGTTTTTCACCATCGGCATAAGCCAATAAAGCAATAAACGCCGTACGGTTTGGATCGTACTCAATAGTTTTTACAACAGCAGGAACTTCTTTTTTGTTTCTTTTGAAATCAATTACACGATACATGGTTTTGTTTCCGCCACCCATGTAACGCATACTTCTTCTACCCTGTGCATTTCTACCAGCAGTGTTTTTTTGTTTTTCAACCAAAGTTTTTTCCGGAACATTGGTAGTAACTTCTGCATACGCATTACCAATTCTCCATCTGGTACCTGCTGTAGTTGGTTTGTATTTTCTAAGTGCCATTTTAAATCGTTTCTCGTTTCTCGTTTGTTCGTTTCTCGTTCCGGAGTACTTAACTCTTCACTCGATTCTTACAATCTGAAACGCTATAGTTAAATAATTTCTGCATTTGCGGTAGCAGATTTACCATTCATTATTTTTTGTTCCTATACAGTTTGGCTGTAAATGTCAATTGACTCACCTTCGGCCACTGTAACTACTGCTTTCTTTTTTGAAGGCTTGCGGCCAACAATAAAACCGGCTTTGGTATATTTTGCTTTCAGTTTGCTTGGCATAATTGAAGTGTTTACTTCTTCTACCTGTACACCGTAAAACTGTTCAACAGCTTTTTTAATTTCCAATTTATTAGCCTTTTTATCCACTACAAAAGTGTAGCGGTTACTTTTTTCTGATTGCTTATTGGCTTTCTCAGATAAAACAGGCTTTATTAAAACATCTGTCAGTTTCATAATACTATTTTGATAATTTGCTAATTAGCTAAAATGCTAATAGAAACTTTGTTTACTTTTTATTCTTTTAATTAGCACATCAGCAAATTGGCTAATTGGCTAATTGATTTTATGCTTCTTCTACGTTAAACAATTTTGCTGCACTTTCCGTCATCACCAACACGTTTGCATTCAAAATATCGTAAGTATTCATGTCACTGATTACAGTGCCATTAACACCTTGAATATTTCTGAGGCTTAAATACAGGTTATCGTTGTATTCCGGAATTACAAACAAAGATTTTTTGTTGTTGATTTTTAGATTGCTCAAGATACCGCTGAAAGTTTTGGTTTTTGGAGCATCTAAGTTCACATCTTCCAATACTACAATGGCATTTTCTTTTGCTTTATAAGAAAGCGCACTCATCTTAGCCAGGTCTTTCACCTTACGGTTCAATTTAATATCGTAACCATGAGGTTTTGGGCCAAATATGGTACCACCACCTTTGTACAAAGGGTTACGCAGGTTACCTTTACGAGCACCACCGGTTCCTTTTTGTTTGTGCAATTTTTTAGAAGAACCGTGTACTTCCATACGGGTTTTCACTTTGTGAGTACCCTGGCGTTGAGCACCCTGGTATTGTTTAACGGCCAGGTAAATTACATGGTCGTTTGGCTCAATTCCAAAAATCTCTTCCGGTAACTCAACTGTTCTGCCGGTTTTTTCGCCTTTTGTATTTAATATATCTAGTTGCATAAAATCAATTTGATAATGTAATAATTTGCCAATTGGCTAATTCAACATTGTTTTTAATTTGTAATCTGTTTTCTTTTCATTGGCTAATTATCAAATTGGCTAATTAGCTTATTGAATTTATTTATTGATTAAAACTATTGAACCGTTGTGGCCAGGAACCGAGCCGCTAACGAGTATGTAATTTTTTTCAGCGAAAACTTTTACTATTTTCAGGCCTTTCATTTTCACCTGGTCGCCACCCATACGGCCTGCCATGCGCATACCTTTAAATACACGGCTGGCATCGGATGAGTTACCGATAGAACCGGGTGCTCTTTGGCGATCGTGCTGACCGTGAGATTGCTCACCCACACCACTAAAACCATGACGCTTAACCACACCCTGGAAACCTTTTCCTTTAGTGGTACCCACTACTTCAACATTATCACCTTCGGTGAAAATTTCTACAGTAATGCTGTCGCCAACATTTTTGTCTGAGTCGCTATTGCGGATTTCTTTTACGAATTTTTTAGGAGCCGTGCCGGCTTTTGAGAAGTGGTTGATTTCGGCTTTTACGGAGTGTTTTTCTTTTTTGTCGCCGAATGCAATTTGAAGTGCATTGTAACCGTCTGTTTCTACGGTTTTCTTTTGTGTAACGATACATGGGCCTGCTTCTATGATAGTTACGGCAGTTTGTTTACCGTTTGTATCAAAGATGCTGGTCATCCCAATCTTCTTACCAATAATACTTTTCATTGTATCTGTTTTATACCCAGCGCTCCCATTTGTGGGAGATAGGCGTTCGTTTAATTTCTTTTAAGAGCTTACCTGGTGCCTTTCCGATTCAATCGGAAGGTTCATCAAGCTTTAATCTCAACATCCACACCACTTGGCAGGTCTAATTTGCTTAGAGCGTCAACCGTACGGCTACTGCTGGTGTAAATGTCTAACAATCTTTTATGTGTGCACAACTGGAACTGCTCACGGGCTTTTTTGTTTACGTGTGGCGAACGCAACACGGTAAATATTTTTTTGTGAGTAGGTAAAGGAATAGGACCTGTTACCACTGCCCCTGTACTACGTACAGTTTTTACAATCTTTTCGGCTGATTTATCTACTAAATTGTGGTCGTAAGACTGTAGTTTGATTCTGATTCGTTGTGACATATTTAAAGAACTTTAAAATTCCGTTTTTTAATTTGGAGTGCAAAGGTAAGGGGATGATTTTAAATAGCAAAGAGATATTTGATTTTTTTTTGTCAATCAATTATACTTTCAGAAGCAAACTGATTCTTATGGCCATTAATGCTGATAATAGATCTATATTAAATAAAAAAACCGAAAGGATCATTTCGGTTTTAATTGATTATCAAATATTTGCAATAACTACCTGATCATCGAAAGTTTTTTTGAGAGCCATTGCTTACCGTCAAAAATCTGAATGTTGTAAATATCAGTTGCCGGTACCCTTAAATTGATTTGCTGAGCAGGTTGCCGGTTTTTATACGATTGGTTAAATATTACCATTCCCATTTTATCCATTACCATTATCTGTTGTATGCCCGTATTTTTAGTTTCTCCTGTTAAATTCACTTTGAACTGACCGGTAGAAGGATTGGGATAAATTTCAATTCCTGTGCTTACATTTTCTGAAGTTGCAGTACTGCGTTCTTCTACATACTCTACGCAAACTGTATTTTCTGCATAAAATTTATAATCGCTGTAAGCACTGCCACATTCATTTGTACGAGTACACCTTAACACTACCCATTCTGTGGGATAATTTACATTAATGCCCACGTTAAACGAATTTCCGGAAAAATTGTAATACCCATGGAATGTGCCGGGGCTCTTTTGAACCATGCTCCAGGTAATGGTTGTAGCATTGTTATCAATAATATACCCAATTGCGCAATAATTATAAGGAGATATTACCATTGGTTGTATAATTATATCGTTTGTAATATCACCGCCCCTGGCCGAACCCGAGCATATAGTAGTGAGTTTATTGCAATAGTTGCTCATATAGGATGTATTGCCGCCATGAGTTATGTAAGGAACATAAGAATTGGCTGTAGGTGCTCCAACTCTAATTGTTTTTGTTAGAGAAAATGGGCTAACTCCGGCGTTGCAATTACCAGGTGCAGTAATAGTGGCTGTAATATTATTAGCAGCATTTCCATTTCTAATTACAGTTATTTGGGAACCATTTGATGTAACGTTTGTAACTGTAAGTCTTATACCAACATTCCAAGCCGCAGTTGCTCCCTGGGGTAAATTAATTGAATAGGTGACCGGGTTATCACAAACTGCATTAGGGCCGGTGATACTCATGCTTGATGTACAGAGCCTGTAACAATTATCAGCAGGATCCTGTATGCCCAATAACCAGTTGGTTGCAGGTTGTGTATAGGAAATATGAATTTCATTATTTTGTGGTGCGAAATAATCTGCTATAGATGAATTTCTCATACAAGCAATTCCGGCACAAATATTTGTGGTATAATTTTGCCAGGGATTATTTATTGCAAGAGAGCTAACTGTTGGTATAAAACAAAATCTGTTTTCAAGAACATCCGCAGTTACATAACCTTGAAAAAAAGACGGTAACTGATTGGTAATAATACCTGCATCAATACCAAAAGCTTCCACATCATAAACACCACCAGGGGCATTATCTAATGGAAGCATGCCAGTTGATGAATTCACATGGCATTTAATAAAATAATTTTTTACATTAATAACCCATAAAATTTTCTTTTTACTGTAAATATCACCACGGTAAATTTCCTGAGTTCCGGTTGCAGGAACAGCTCTTATTTTAAAATCCATACCAATAGAACTACTTGTTGCAAATAAAGCCAATGGAAATTGCATTAACATGGCCCAAGAATTTAATTGAGGACTATTTAGCGTTACCCAGGAATTAACAGGACTTCCCGGGGCACCGGCTAAAGTGATTACAAAACTTCTCCACAGGCTTCCAAAGTAAGTCATAGGCCTGGCACCACTCATGGCGAATATGGTATTATTATCAGCAAACTGTTTTGAGCCATTACAACTCCCATTAGAGAGAGAAACATTACGGGTATTTTGAGGCCACCCGAGTGTATTTAATTCATTCATAAATGTTGTATACGTACCATTATCAGCTGTAAGCGATTGCCCGCTGAGTGTGTAACGTTGAATAAGCATTTGTTTGGCTGCAGGCGAATTAAACATATCCAATGCATCTGCAACAGTGGGAAACATATCTACCCAGCTTATCCAGGGAAAACTGCCGCCTGCATTAATTACCTTCCATGGACCTAAATGCTGAACAGCCGCCTGCATCCCTACGGGTATATTGGCACCATGATGCGGAACATCATGGCTTATAAACAAGCGTGTTTCGTGATTTTGACTGTTAAGTTCCATATCACGCAAGGCATATCTGGCTATAAGGCCACCCATGCTCATTCCGATTATGACATTTTGTTGCCTAACACCATTCCAGGTTGTTTTGCGCTGATTCACAATCTCTAATACACGCTCTAATAAATAAGCATTGGGTTGTATATAATCGGTTCCGTTAAGGAAATTGAGAAATATAAGGTCGTATTGATTAATGTCATCAAGGCCATTATTTAATGTAATTGCTGAATTGATATTTAGATCTCTGTTCAGATTTCGCAAGAAATCAGGGTTATAATTAAAGCTTCCATCAGCGTCAAAACCCTCCACCACAATTAGAGGCTTTCTTATCTGCCCGGTAGTATTATTGGCAGCCAAGTCAATTGTGATATCACCTTGTCCTAATTGGCTTAAATATGTTTTTGTTGCGACTACTGTTTCATTTGTGGCAGGAGTATTAAAAGTACCATATCTAGCGCCAGAGCTATCACTTGCATAAACGACCAGCTTTGTGTGTCCGTAAGCAATACTATTGTCCGTATAAATAATTCGAATATCAAGGTTATAAAATCCTGAACTATCATAGCTGATACTGAAAGGACTGTTGAATGCAACAGTCTGGTAGCTACCTGCACCCTGAGACTTATAAGCAATGCTGCTGATAATTTTGCCTGTATTACCCAAAAAAAGTTCCGGCCTAAAGATAAATTGATTATTCCCGGTTAATGCAGCTTGCCTTATCGGAGCTATACCAAACAACTCTTTGCTTTCATATGGACTTTCGGGCCTGTTGGCAACATCGTATAGTTGCTCATTGCTTACTGTCATCAGGTTATTCGTAAGCGTATAATCTTTCAGTTTATTGTAATTATAATGTAATCCAACAAAGCTGATGGGCATATTGCTATAGTTAAACCTATTGATCAAACGGTTTACAGTATCAAGATACAGCATATTAGCATTCTTGTTTATTTGCGAACTATAAAGGCTGCTGTACAGCATACGCCATTCATCCAATGCAACAAAATTGCTATCGTGGAGGGCTGCTCCGGAATAATTGTCTAAGTTTAAAAATTCTATTCCATAGTCTCTCAATAACCCGGTGCTGACAAGATTTTTGTATACATGCTCAAACACATAATTCATTTTGCCGTAGTATTGTGTGGTATCGAAGGTTTGGGATTTTGCCTTCAGGCATAACAGTACCACGCTAATTAATATAGCAGTTAGTTTTTTCATTAATGTATTGTTTAGGGTTGAAAATTTAGTAACGGATATCGAAGCGGCCATCGGTAATAAACAATGTATCGCAACCCGTGATTGGTACTTTAGCATGAAATTTACCAGAAACTATCTCTCGTTGAGTATCTATTTTTGTAATATTTACTTGTCCGGCTGTGGCATAAATTGTATTGACAGTACACCCTCCATTAGGACAAGAACAGTTTTTATTCGAAAGCAAATCAAAAATCGTACTTGAATTAATGGCAATTGCGTAAACCCCTCCTTCAACAGGATGCTCTCCTACCCGTAAAGAAAAAGTTTCTAAATATGGTACATCTAGACTTCCAAATGCGAAAAGCGTGTCATTATATATCCCTCCCCCTATACTATAAATCCCTTTTTCTGATATCCAATTTTGCCCGTTTACCCTACACGCAAAAATGTTTGCCCCGGTTTGTGTGGCATTGGGCAAACCGTAAGGATTGTCAGGCTCGGGGTTATTTTTATCTTTTTTACAGGAAGAAAACAAGATGCAAAATAAACTGAGGGCAATAAACATAGGTTTCATACAAGTGAATTTTAATTAGCGGTACAAATAAAAGATTTTAATTTTGAAATAAGGAGGGTGAAAACACTCATTGGTCATAAAATATTTTTCTTTATCAGCTGTTTCAACCTGTTTTTATAAATCGCCCGTTCATCAGATAATATTCAGTTCGGAATGGTTTTTGGTAAATATTCATTGCAACCACTCCAAAAACACTTCAATGAAGCAATTCTTTATCGCTGTTATCATTGCCATACTGGCTTTGCTATCTTACCAAATCGTTAACAGTCAATCTCTTACTGCCGATTTATATGGAGGCATCGCCAATTACCAAGGCGATTTGCAAAGCAAACGCTTCTCCTTTAATAATATAGGCCCGGCTGCTGGACTGGGGATTTCTTATCATTTTAACTCGAAATGGACTGTAAGAGGAGTCGCTACTTATATGAAAATAAAGGGTTCGGACGCCAGCAACTCCGGCGACAAAAGCAATTTAGCCGGACGAAACCTGAGTTTCAAATCTTCGGTTTGGGAGGCACAGCTCGCTGTTGAATATAATTTTTTTGATATTGAAGAGCGTTCCCTTTCGCCCTATTTATTTGCCGGTATAGCAGCTTTTCATTTCAATCCCTATTCCTTTGATGGTGCCGGTTCAAAAGTTTATCTGAGATCATTAGGTACCGAAGGCCAGGGATTATCGGCTTATCCGGATAAAAAATTATATAAAAACAACCAGTTTGCTATACCATTTGGTGGAGGAATTAAGTTTGCACTCAACCCAAGGCTTGTATTGGGTGTAGAGCTTGGATTAAGAAAATTATTTACCGATTACCTGGATGATGTAAGCGGCACTTATGCCGATTCGGCCATTTTAGCTGCAGCCCGTGGACCGCAGGCAGTAGCTTTTGCTTTTAGGGGAAAGGAAGTAAACCCCAATGCGCTATACCCTGCCGAAGGCTCCATCCGTGGAAACCCAAAAAGCAAGGATTGGTATTATACCACCGGTATTAAACTGAGCTATAACCTTGGTGGCGGAAATGGTAGTGGGCTTTTTGGAGGAAGGAGGAGTAAGACGGGTTGCCCAACAAATGTTTATTAGGTTTACATTCTAAACTGTTATGAAATACATTCTCACCCTGTATTTTACCGTTGTATTTTTTAAATACAATTATGGTCAATCAAATTCCAGAATAACCAATGACAACCCCCGCCATACCATTTCGGTGCAAACTGTTCCAAAAAAATGGTTGCAGGTGGAAGCCGGTTTGGGGGTAAAAGTGAATAAAGTATACTCCCTTAAAACATCCAGGTATGCCTTACCAAGTCTTCTTTTTAGATATGGCCTAAGTAAAAGAATAGAAGCGAGACTTCTTACAGGGATAGCATATAGTCGTTATCATTTCAGGAGTGGTACAATAGATCGTAAGAGTGATACCTGGGGATCCGGCCCTGTTGAATTGGGAGGAAAGTTGCATATTTTGGATGAGAAAAAGGTAAGACCATCCATTAGCTTCTCGGCACATTATCGTTTTAATAATAATCTCAAATTAAGTACTGACACTATCAATGGCGGCAATTTCCGTTTTTCTTTTCAGAACATTTTTTCCGAAAAGTTCCAACTTGATTATAGTACGGGTATAGACTGGATATCTTGGAAAGCACCCGAAAGATACATTTATACTATTTCGCCGGTTTTGCATTTTAATGAAAAATGGAGTGGGTATATTGAAGCTTCGGGTATTATCTGGAGCAGCTATAGCCCGCTCCATTTTATAAGAACAGGCGCTCGTTTCAACCCTGCTGAACATTACTCGTTTGATATTATTGCCGGCAAAGCCTGGAATCGAAAAGAAAGAGGTTATATAATAGAATCTTATCCAAGGGGAGAAATCGCATTGCAGTTTTCGTGGAGGTTTAGAACTTCCAACAAATAATAAAAAGGAGGAACTATTAACTTAATGTGTTGGTTTTTCCTACAAATTACCCCTTCAACCTTTTATCTTTTTAATAAAATGCAATAAGTAGCAAATTAAAAAAATTATCAATTATTCATTCTAACGATACTTCCCCCGCTACTTGCCTGCTGCGACACAGTTGCATTACCTCTATATTTTACCGATGCTCCACTGCTTGCCTTTGCATTAAGATTTACACTGGCATGCAAATTAATTTCTGAACCACTACTGGCCTGTACTTTTGCATTTTCGGCCAATAATTCATCGGCATTTAAATGAGCCCCACTGCTGGCTTGCAAATCAATGCTTTTTGTTTTGCCCTTTAGCAATATGCTTCCACCGCTACTGGCTTCTGCTTCTATAGCCGGAGCATTTACCATCAAATTGATGGCGGCAGCACTTGAAGCTTTTATATTTATTTCTTTATTGCTTTGAAGGCTGTTTTCAGATTCAATATCGGCTGAAGCCGAACCGCCAATGAAGGTAAATTCCGGAGCTTCCACAAATACCTTAGCCGTAATATTATTTAAACGAAGGTTGTCTCTAAACTCAATAATAAGTTTATCGCCATTCACCTCGGTTTCAATATCATCCATAATATTATCATCGGCTTCTATCAATACTTTATAAGTATTGCCCTGCTTCAGTTTAACTTCAAAAGATCCGCTAGCACTTACAGCTTTAAAATTTTTATGATTCCGGGTTTGAGTTTCAATGCTGCCGCTACCGGTTTTAGTGGTGCAGGAAGCAAAGAAGATTGCTGTTGAGATTAGTGTTAGTAGTTTTTTCATGATGCTTACTTTTAAGAAGGCGAAATTAATCAATAATGGATAATGGATAATTTCTGTAGGTTTCAAGAGTCTTTGGATCCGGTATGTTTCTTTTAATCCGAAAAAAACTTAAACCTTATACCTTAAACTTTAAACCTTCCTTTTTTCGTTTTACCTTCGCCCCCATGACGGAAAAAATACTCATTCTCGACTTTGGTTCCCAATACACTCAACTCATAGCACGTGTGGTAAGAGAGGCTAATGTATATTGCGAAATCATTCCATTTAATAAACCCATCACATACGATCCTGCATTAAAGGGGATTATCTTATCAGGTTCACCATTTTCGGTAAACGAAGAAAATGCTCCGACTGTTGATGTAAAAGCCATGGCGGATAAATTACCTGTATTGGGTGTATGCTATGGCGCACAACTTACAGCCAAATTATTTAGCGGCCTGGTGGCCAAAAGCAATAAAAGAGAATATGGCAGGGCCAATTTTTCCATTTCTAAAAATGATGTGTTGTTGGAAGGCGTTTCGGAAAATTCCCAAGTGTGGATGAGCCATAGTGATACCATTAAACAATTGCCCGATGGATTTGAATTATTGGGCACCACCGAAAGTATTCCTGTAGCTGCATTTAAAGCGCCCAATGCTACTGCCCACCCTATTTACGGATTGCAGTTTCATCCCGAAGTATATCATTCTGCCGAAGGCAAAACCATACTAAAAAACTTTTTGATAAACATTTGTGGTTGTTCACAGGATTGGACTTCGGCACATTACATTACAGAAACTGTTGCCGCTCTTAAAGAACAATTAGGCAATTCAAAAGTGGTAATGGGTTTAAGTGGCGGAGTGGATAGTACGGTTGCGGCAACACTTATTCATAAAGCCATTGGCAAAAACCTGTATGGTATTTTTGTAGATAATGGTGTATTGAGAAAAAACGAATTTCAAGAAGTTTTAGAAATTTACAATCAATTAGGCTTAAATGTAAAGGGTGTAAATGCCCGGGAACATTTTTATACAAAGCTTGCCGGCAAAGTGTTGCCCGAGGATAAACGCAAAGCCATCGGCAGTTCTTTTATTGATATTTTTGACCAGGAGGCTCAAAAACTGGAAGGCATAGAATGGTTAGGACAAGGAACTATATATCCCGATGTAATTGAAAGCGCATCGGTACATGGCCCTTCGGTTACAATTAAAAGTCACCACAATGTGGGTGGTTTACCCGATACCATGAAATTGAAATTAGTAGAACCGCTGCGCTCTTTATTTAAAGATGAAGTGAGAAAAATTGGTGCTGAACTAGGCATACCTGCTGAAATGCTGAACCGCCACCCTTTTCCCGGGCCCGGATTGGCCATTAGAATTTTAGGAGAAGTTACAGAAGAAAAGGTACAGTTATTGCAGGATGCCGACAAAGTATATATAGACGGACTTAAAAAGTACGATTTGTACAACAAGGTATGGCAGGCCGGTACTATTTTACTTCCGGTAAAAAGTGTAGGTGTAATGGGCGATGAAAGAACGTATGAATATACGGTTGCGCTAAGAGCTGTAACCAGTGTGGATGGAATGACGGCAGACTGGGCACATTTACCTTATGATTTTATGGCTTATATAAGCAACGAAATCATTAATACTGTAAAAGGAATTAACCGGGTGGTGTACGATATAAGCAGTAAACCCCCTGCAACTATAGAATGGGAATAATTTTTTAAACGAAAACCCTCACATGAAACTTAGGTTACAAACATTTTTGCTTCTATGCTTTTTTTTCTTGGCCGGATTGAGTGCAACAGCTCAAACAGATAGCACAATAAATTTGAAAACTTACCGGGTGGGTATTTTTGCCCCTTTGTATCTTGATTCGGTTTTTAGCACATCTAACGGTTCTTATCGTTATGGCAAAAATTTTCCCAAGTTTGCTTTGCAGGGATTAGAATTTGTACAGGGTGCTCAAATAGCATTGGATAGCTTACCCATGCTCTATGGCAATATTGATGCCCGCATCTATGATTCTAAATCTTTATCGGCACCTGTTCCTACTCTTATTCAAAATAAAATATTGGATAGTACTGATTTGATAATAGGCTCCGTAAAAGATCAGGAGTATTTTCAATTGGCGGCATTTGCCAAACAAAAAAATATACCATTTATTTCTGCCACCTATCCCAATGATGGTGGTATTACTGCCAACCCTTTTTTAATAATTGTAAATTCTACTTTAAAGGCGCATTGCGAAGCTATATACAGTAATATACTGTTTAATAATGCCACTGATAAAATTTATATTGTTACCAAGTCGGGTTCGCAGGAAAAAACATTGTTGCAAAACTTTAAAACAATTAATGAGCCCGATGGTTCACCCTTACTTCGCTACGAAATAGTAAATGTTGATAATGGAAATTTTGCAGTATTAAAATCTAAATTAGACAGCAATAGAAATTCTGTAATTATTGGGGGCAGTTTGAGTGAAGCTTTTGCCGGAGGCCTGGCAACATTTTGCCAGGGAATCAGCAAAACCTATCGCATTAAATTAATGGGTATGCCCAATTGGGATAATTTTAAATCTATTACCGACAATAAAAATCTAAAAGATTTTCCGGTTTACTTTAGTACTCCATATTACAACAATAAATGGGACAATTTTAGTAAACGCATCAAAGAAATATATTTACAAAAATATAAGGGAACTCCATCGGACCTTGCATATAAAGGTTTTGAAACTGTTTTTTTATTTTCAAAATTAATTGCAAGGCAGCCCAACGATTTTATGAGTCATTTAAACGAGCACCCTTATAAAGTTTTTACCGACTTTAAATTTAAACCGGTATTCCTGAACGGTACCATTTCAGCAACTCCCGATTATTTTGAAAACAAAAACCTTTACATCATCAAAATATTGAATGGCCAATTCAGTAAAGCATGGTAATGGTTCTTGAAATTGATGCTGATAAATTTCTTTATTATTAAAAAGCAATTTTTTGCAGATTCCTCCTTCGTCGGAAA
>DEHT01000087.1 GCA_002352045.1 Chitinophagaceae bacterium UBA2793
GTGGAAACCGAATTGTACAACTGGCTGAATACTGAAAAGCCCGAAATATTTGCACAGCCTTTACCCTTAACCAATGATCTTCGTTCGCTGGATATGAATAATCCCGGTGATGTGGAATTTGGTTTTGAAATAGGCCTAAAACCTTCTTTTGAATTACCGGCATTATCAAAAGCAACTATTACCAAACATGTAGTGGATGTAACCGATGCTATGGTAGATGAAGAAATTAGCCGCATGCAAATTAAAGGCGGTAATATGACGGAGCCCGAAACCATCAACAACGAAGAAAATGTAATCAATGTATTGTTTACCGAATGCGACAAAGATGGCAATGCAGTGGAAGGCGGTATCAGCAAAGAAAATTCTGTATTGCTTAAATATTTTGCACCTAAAATTCAAAAAGAATTAAATGGAAAAAAAGTAGGCGATAGCATTTTATTTCAACTCAACAAAACCTTTGAAGCCGATAAATTGGAAATGATGTTGCAAGACCTGGGTTTTGCAAAAGATGATGCAGAAGCTGCAAAAAAATATTTTAAACTCGATATAGTAAAAATTGGCCTGGTTGAAAAAAGAGCATTGGACGAAACCTTCTTCAACGAAATTTTTCCCGGAAAAGAAATTAAAACTGAAGCTGCTTTAAGAGAGGAATTGAAAAAAGAAATTGCCGCTTATTGGGATTCGCAAAGCATGAACCAGTTGCACGACCAACTGTATCATTACCTGCTCGATGATACCAAAATGGAATTCCCCGAAACATTCTTAAAGCGTTGGTTGGAAACCGGTGGCGACAAACCAAAAACCTCCGAAGAAGCTACAGCAGAATATCCGGGTTTTAGCAACCAATTAAAATGGACTTTAATTAGCGATAAATTAATTACCGATAATAAATTGGAAGTGAGCGAAGCAGAATTGAAAGACAGTATGAGAGCAGAAGTAACCCGTTACTTTGGACAAATGAATATGGATGGCGATATGAGCTGGCTCGATAGTTATATTGACCGTATGATGAAAGATGAAAAACAGGTAGATGCTACTTATCGCAGACTCATTACCGAAAAAGTTTTTGGTTTTGCAGCTTCACAATCAAAGGCTAAAGAAAAGAAAGTTACAGCAGAAGAGTTGGTGGCTATGCAGCATAATCATCAGCATTAATTTTAAAAATTGAATTAACTATAAAAAAAACCTGCTTAGCAGGTTTTTTTTATAAAGCATAATTTTCTATGAGGCAACAGGCTAATGCAAGCCGTTTGCAGTAAATATTAGCGTCGGTTAATTTTGACGGCTTTGAAATTTTATACAATGCATTACCCATCATTTTATTCATTTGACCAATATTGGGCAGGCAATCTCTAAACATTTCCGGTTGAACCTCTATATTGCTAACCATTTGAACTGTTATTGCCTCATTTGGGTTTACCATTTGATTGGTAGCTTGTAATAAGGAATTTGTTGATTGAAATTGTTCAGTAATCATAATATACCCAATCAATGTGCTGTCTTGCATAATTGTTTTTTCATTTATTAGATATACCGGTTTGCTACGGTCTCTTTCGGCCTGGTAATTAAAATTTCTTGTTTCATTTAAATATTTCATCATAACCTCTATTTTACTTTCCAACGACTGCCGGTTATACATTTTTTTTAAAGTTGCAAAAGATTCGGCATTGGCAATTCCTCCCGGAATTAAATTGTATTCTTTAATGAGGTTAAATACATGCAGGATTAACGATTCTGTACTGTAAAAAGCTAAGCTATCGTTGCCGTTATTGAAAATAAGTTCGTGGTAGTAAAATGAACGCAGTTCTTTTACCGGCGCTTTAAATTTTTTAGGAACAACCGTAAATAGAATTTTGTTATTATTGGCAATGGTTAATCCTATTTCACCACTGTTGTTGTACAACTGTTTGGTAAAAACTGCTATTGGTTTATTGTTTTCGTAAACAANNATTAAAAAATATTTCATAGCATGTGTTTAGCTACGAATATATAAACATTGTATTTTTTCACTTGTTAATGTATTGTTGCAAAAATGAATTTGAAATCTACCATACAAGAGTTTTGCTTTGACGAAGATTGTATAAAAATTTTAGTGCCCGATTTTGAAAATCTTCAATCAGAGAAAGAGAATGATAATAATAGGGTGGTGCCATTTTGGGCCAAATTATGGCCATCATCTATTGCTTTGTGTACTTATTTAATGCGGCATAAAAATTTACTGCTACATAAAAATGTTTGGGAGCTTGGTGCAGGTTTAGGTTTGCCCTCGTTGTATGCTGCCCATTTTGCAAAGCATGTTGTTTGTAGCGATTATGATAACCATGCAGTAGCGATGAGTGCGGCTTCGGCCAAACTAAATAACTTCAGCAATATTATTTGCAGGCATTTTGACTGGAAGCAATCTTTCGATGAAATAAATACAGATTGTGTGCTTTTAAGCGATATTAATTATGATCCATCCGACTTTAAATTTTTACTTGCTCTACTTAAATCACTCATTGAAAAAGATATCAAGATAGTATTAAGTACCCCACAGCGTCTTATGGCTAAACCTTTTGTTGAACAATTATTGGCTTTTTGTGTTGATAAAACAACCATTCCCGTAAAAACTTCGAATAATACGGTAGAAATATTTATCATGCGGCTCGAAAAACAGAGTTAAAAATTTCGTAAAGCGTAAAATTGAACCGAGCTGTTAACAATGTTCAATGTTTAAACATAATATATTTGCCTCGCTATTTTAAACAAACAATTATGAGTATAAAACAGCCGTCAACTGCCGAAAAAAAATTGGTAACCGTTGCAGCATTGGCCGCAATTGTTTGTTTCTTTTTACCCTGGGCAAACTGGGCCGGAGTAAGTATTGCCGCAAAAGATATGGCCAATGGCAATTTTTTTACCGTTACCGAATCTAATTATGCTATAGCCAATCCATTTCCATCAATGGTATGGGCAAATGCAATATTTTGGTTGATACCAGCATTGTCTTTTGTAAGTATCCTTTTTGTAATGCTTCGTAAAACATATGCCGGTTGGTATGCTGCCATTGCAGGTGCGTTTATTTTGGGACTGGCAACAGTGTATGCCTGCTTTACCAACGAATTAAAAGTGTTTAACGATTCTATTAAACTTCCTAACTCTTTGCAGGCGGCCTGGTACATATCCGTATTGGCTGCTTTGATATTGATAATGCTTGGTTGGCCTAAAAAAATATTATTGAAATTGTTGTTGCTTATTCTACCTGTTGCAATTGCATTGGGTGCTTTTACTCAAATAAAGCAAAGCCAAATGAATGAAAATGTGGATAAGACAAGTGCGCTAAAATCCGATTATTCTGTAACGGCTGATGCGTTGATAAAAGAGTTTTTGGTATCAGACAGTGTAGCCAATTTAAAATACATCAACAAAATTGTAGAAGTAACGGGTATAATCTCTGAACTTAATTGTACCGATACTACTGCTACACTAAACTTTGCCGACAGCACAGGCTCCTATACCATTTTTGATTTTGAAAAAGAACAGGTACCTGCTGTAAAACGATTGCAGGTTGGTAATAAGGTTACTGTAAAAGCATTGTGCAGCGGTGGTATTTACAGCGATTTGTTGGAATCAGAAACTATTTCTTTTAAACATGCCATTCTTAAACCATAACCAAATTTTAAAATTTTTTAAACAAATACAATAATGAAATGCCTTAATTAAGAAATTCCAACCAGGGATGAATTTTAGGACATTCCATGTGACAAACAAAAAAATAAAAATATACACATGAAAAAAACAACTATTCTTTTTGCTTTAATTTTTGCCGCTGCAGGCGTATTTGCACAGGCCAAAAAAACCACTTCGGCTACGGTTTCTTTTGATGCTTCTACAGAAGCTGACCCGGTTGCTAAGGCCGAAAACAAAACAGTGATTGCAGTACTCAATACAAAAACCGGTGCTATAGGTTTTGAAGCTGCGGTTAAAAATTTTGCATTTGAAAACAAAAGGGTAGAAGAGCATTTTAATGCAGAACGATGGTTGAACTCAGGCAAGTTTCCAACCTTTGCTTACAAAGGAAAAGTTACCGACATAACTAAAGTGAATTTCAAGAAAGATGGCACTTATGCTGTAACGGTTGAAGGTGAGTTAACGGTGAAAGAAACAACTAAACCTTTCAGTACTCCGGCAACCATTACCGTTAAGGCGGGTAAAGTAAGCGGAGCCGCAAGCTTTTCTGTTAATCTTCCGGAGTATGGAGTGATGGCCGATGGTAAAAAAGTTTCAAAAGATGCAAAAGTTAGCGTTGCTGCCGACTTCAACTAAGCAAAATTTTTCATATAGCTGAAATAAAAAATCCCCCGAATATTTCTTCCGGGGGATTTTTTATGCTTTCTATTTCTATTGTTTCACCATTCGATGAGCACTGTTAGTTTCACCGTCCCAAATATTTAAAATATATGTGCCGGCTGCTAAATTGCCTAATTGATTTAATTGTAGGGTTTGTGTTCCTGCAGCTACTGTTTGTGATTTTGTAAAAACTACTTTGCCCGACACATCTGTTAACTTAAAGGTGAGTGTAGCCGTTTTATTTCTGTTTAGCAAAATGTTTACATGATCGGTAGCCGGGTTGGGTGTAACCAAAACTGTATTTGCTTTTACATCCCTGCGTAGTAATAATACATTTGAATATTCTATTGAGCCATCCAGGTTTATCATTTTAAGGCGATAATATTTTTTATTAGCAATGGATGCATCCTCAAACTGACTATTAATTCTATCGGCAGCAATGCTATTGAGTTGCTCATTGATGGAAGTAAATTGGGTACCATTGAGGCTCGCTTCCAATACAACTAATTTTACAGTAGCCGCCATATCAATATTCCAATATATTTCATTAAAATTTGGTTTTACGGTACCATTAAAATTGTTTATTCTCACCGGCAGTGCAGTGCCATTCAATATTAAATTAAAGGTTGCTTTAGTATTGTTTTCGCCATCTACAAAAATGAGGTAATTGCTGTTTGCGGCTAAGCCGGATATGGGTATCAAAAATCCATCTCCATTAAATGATTCGCAAGCTACCGGAGTTGGAAAGGCCTGGCCCGTAGGGCAATTTGAAACCTGGTATAAGGCCAATTTAACGCCTGCATTGCTACAAAGTGCCTGATCTGCAGGAGATGTACTATAGCCGGATACAGTTATAGAAAGATTTCCGGTTCCCGAAGTGCGAATAGGATAATAGGCTGTATTGGTTACCGGTCTGCCGGCTCCGGTACAGGTAACAGCAGTAAATTGAGGATCTACATTTTTATTGCTGGTTGCATGAACCAGGTCAAAACTTACCATGGTATTATTAGGAGTTGCAGATGTTGGAAAACTGCCGGGGCATTCGTCTTTAGCTTCGGTGCTGGTTGATAAGGGAGTCATTTCGGTATTGAAAGGGGCAGCTACACAGGTGCCATAATTTAAACCCTTGGGTTGAATGGCGTATTGCGTACCAATATTGGCCGACCAATCTAAATTTTTTCTTGCTACACCCACTATCACTGCATAATGCATTAGTTTAGATGGGTTCACAGCTGCATATCCACCAGATCCTGTGTATTGATAAGTGTCATTTATATGACCAAGATTTAATGCATGCCCCAATTCGTGAAGCAGTACCGTTTCCATATCTATGGTAGAGCCATCGGTTGCCGGATAACAAGGCCCATTTTCAAATGGAGTAGTTCCCGTGGAAAAACCATTGTTTCTTATGGAAATATCAAACTCCACTTTTCTCACCGCCGTTGTACCTAAGGGAGTACAGGTGGAGTTAAAAGAATAGCAAACGCCTAAAACACCAGCCGCCAAAGGAGCAAGCCCTGTGTTAGCATTGTCGAACATAATAATATTTAATCCATTTGATGGGTTAATTGCCTGCACGGTAGTGGTACCGGCTTCGGTAATATTTGCACCTTTTACTTCTTTCCAGGTTTGTAATGCTCTTTGAAAAGTTGCTTTTACGGGTGAGGCATTCAAGTCAACACCGCTTCCGGCTGTAGAGGTAGAATATAAAATGCTGTAACCACCCAAACCATCATCGTTCATTAAATTAGATTGTGCTGTATATCCGGTAAACCCTGCTGCCAAAATACTATACAATACATTTATACCGCTTGCAGAGGTAACCGAATTTCCTAATTCATCTCTAACCTGAAATGTTCCGGTGCCAGCCCTGCTCGGCACTCTTACCTGAATTTGTGTATTGGTCCAGGAAACCATTAATGGGTCGTTGTACGCTACTGTAAAGGGTGTTCCGCCGGTTCCATTGTTGGCGTCATCGAATAAAACGGCTGCTGTTCCGGCTGCATTACCAAAGTCGGTTCCATTTATAGTTAACAAATTTTGAGCTACATCTGCAGAGGCACCTGCTACCACATTCACCGGGGAAAAGGAAGTAATGGCCAAAGCTTCTGTTTGTACAGTGGGATGCTCGCTTATTACAAATTGCGGATCTACATCCTGGAAATTTCTTCCGGTTTTTGCAATTACTTCGGGGTACAATATATTTTTAATATTGCTGTATTCTGCAAAAGGAGCGTCGGCAATTTTGCTGTGTAAATCGTATCTAATAAAACCCTGTGCACTGGAATATACATCCCAAAGTAAATAATTGGTAGCCGGGTTTTTTAATTGAATGCTATTGGGAAAGCAAAAAAACAACCCTGTTTCACCCACAGAAAAATCGGCTAAATCGCTGGCCTCTATTTGCTCTGTACCCACTGTGCCGCCAACGCTAAGCACTTCAATAAAAGATTCATTATTGTTTTCGCCTTTAAAAATTTTATGCAGCTTCACCCGGTTGCTGGTATAAATCATGCTATGAGCAGGATTCCAAAAAGAATGTTTGCTCACAACTGTTCCTTCCACAATAAAAGTAGATTGTTGTACTTTTTCAATTAACGATACAGGATACAATGCCTGTGAAAAAGCATGATTGAAAAGTAGTGAAGCAGTAAGAATAAATAGGAGTGTAAAAATTTTCTTCATACAGTTAATTTTTTACTAAGGTAAAAAATTAACTGTGGAAAATGAATACTATATAGATTATTTGCCTAAACCTTCTGCTTAATACAAATCGTCGAGTTTCATCCTAAGATATTTAATTACCGAAAGATGTGTACTCACTAATGATATGGCAACTCCTAATACAATAATTAATGCAAACAGCATAAGTAAGCCGGGTGTGTCGTGTAATAATTTAAAATCGGGGATGGCGTTCTCAATCAATTTTACACTGCCCCATACTGCTACAATAGCAATGGCCGAACTAATTAACCCGTTTACAATGGCTCTTTGATTAATTGGCCGGGCAATAAAGCCACGGGTAGCACCTACCATTTGCATGGTTTTAATTAAAAAGCGATTGCTATACATGGCAAGGCGAATGGTATTGTCAATTGAAAAAACTACCAACACGGTAAGCAAGACAGCTACAATTAAAAAAATGATGGCGCCATTTTTTACAGCAGAACTTACTTTGGTTACGGTTTCTGTAGGAAAATCAAATTCCGAAATAACACCGGGCTGTGCCGTTTGCAGCATTTCCGCCAGCTTGTTCAAACTATCGGCCTGTACATGAGAAGCTTTTACATAAAAATCAATGCTTTCGGGCATCAATGGATTTTCCGATAAAAATTGTTTCCAGGTACTATCGTTTTCCTTGGTATAAATTTCCAAAGCTTTTTCTTTGCTTATATACTCTACCCTGTTGGCATAAGGAATGCCGGAAATAAATTGGCTGAGGCTGTCTATTTGTTTTTTATTGGCAGTGGGGCTAAGGTAAGCATGCACCTGTATGTTTTCTTTAAAGTAATCGCCACTTTTACGAAGGTTAAGAAAAAACCAGCCTACAATCCCAAATAAAAATAATACTAAAGCCACACCAATAATTGCGTAAGCGTAAGTGGGTTTTCCTTTTTTGCTGGATGCTTTTCCGAATTGAGCCATTTTGATAATCTGATTATTTGATAATGTGATAATTTGATAAAGAAAGCTTGTTGCCGGTTTTTAGCAAATGGTTTCTATTATCAAGAACTTCTTTTTGTTATTCGTTTCGGGCAAAAATAAAGGTTTTTACCTGCTTTGCTTTAAATTTGCCCACTGCTAAAAAACGAACAGTCGTTCAAATTTATTTTTATTGTTGAAACCACTGGGCTTATTTATTTGTTAAAATAAATTTTGTTACGGCAGGCTTCCCTGTTCAATAAAGAAATGAAGTACAAGGGTGCGACGCCTGTGATGCAGGGCTTTGCATTTAGTTGGGTACAAAAAATAAAAGAATTGTTTTAAAAATGGAATACGATTTTAGAAAAATTGAAGCCGAATGGCAACAAAAATGGAAAGACACAAAAGCTTATTCAGTAAGTAACCATAGTGGCAAACCAAAATATTATGTGCTGGATATGTTTCCGTACCCGAGCGGTGCCGGCTTGCATGTGGGCCATCCATTGGGTTATATTGCCAGCGATATTTACAGCCGCTATAAAAGATTAAAAGGTTTTAATGTACTGCACCCAATGGGTTTCGACAGCTTTGGTTTACCTGCAGAGCAGTATGCAATTGAAACCGGGCAGCATCCGGCAAACACTACTCAAAAAAATATCGAAACTTTTAAAAAGCAGTTAGATAAAATTGGTTTTTGTTACGATTGGGAAAGAGAAGTTCGCACCAGCGATCCCCAATATTACAAATGGACGCAATGGCTTTTTCTACAACTCTACAACAGTTATTTCTGCAATACTTGCCAGGCTGCATTGCCCATAAGCGCTTTAATAAAAAAATACGAAACCAAAGGCAGCAGTAAATTTAGTGCTGCGGAGTGGAATGCTTTTGATGAAAAAACAAAAAGCGATTGGCTCATGAAACGTCGCCTGGCCTATGTGGCTTATGGCGAAGTAAACTGGTGCGAAGCACTAGGCACTGTTTTAGCAAACGATGAAGTGGTGAATGGCGTAAGCGAACGTGGTGGCCACCCGGTAGAGAAAAAGAAAATGCGCCAATGGTATTTGCGTATTACTGCTTATGCCAATAGATTACTGCAAGGCCTGGAAACCGTGGACTTTAGCGATGCTATGAAAGAAATGCAACGCAACTGGATTGGTCGTTCCGAGGGAGCAGAAATTGAATTTGAAATCAATAATCAACAATCAAAATTAAAAGTATATACCACCAGGCCCGACACCATTTTTGGTGTGGACTTTATGGTGATGGCTCCCGAGCATGAATTACTGCATCAAATAACCGGCAATGCCGAAAAAGAAAATGTAGAAAAATATTTAACCTATGTAAAAAGCCGCAGCGACCGGGAAAGAATGAGTGAAGTAAAACAGGTTACCGGCTGCTTTACCGGTGCCTATGCCATTAACCCTTTTGATGGCAGAAAAATTCCTATTTACATTGCAGAATATGTGTTAGCCGGTTATGGTACCGGAGCTATTATGGCGGTGCCTTGCGGCGATCAAAGAGATTTTGATTTTGCCAAACATTTTAAAATTCCCATTACCAATATTATTGGCGAACACTTTACCGGTGAAGAAGCTAATCCCACCAAAGAAGCCGTTTTACAAAACAGCGGTTTTTTAAACGGCATGTTGATGAAAGATGCCATGGCTGTTGCGGTGAATAAAATAGAAGAATTAGGTATTGGCAAAAGAAAAATAAATTATAAAATGCGGGATGCAGGCTTTAGCCGCCAACGCTACTGGGGCGAGCCTTTTCCAATTGTGTGGAAAGATGGAATAGCCAATCCTCTACCCGAAACCGAACTGCCGCTTGAGCTGCCGCATGTAGATAAATATGGCCCGGGCCCCGATGGTGAAGGACCATTGGCAAATATTACAGAATGGATAAATACGCCTGAGGGCAAAAGAGAAACCTCTACCATGCCCGGTTATGCAGGAAGCAGTTGGTATTTTTTACGTTACATGGATCCCAAAAACGATGCTACTTTTTGCGATAGAAATGCCAGTGATTATTGGAACCAGGTAGACGTTTATATTGGCGGTACCGAACATGCAGTAGGCCATTTGCTCTATAGCCGTATGTGGACAAAAGT
>DEHT01000085.1 GCA_002352045.1 Chitinophagaceae bacterium UBA2793
GGCTTTGTTGCTATCTGCAAGGGTATATACAAAACTATGGTTCATGCCCAATGGTCTAAAAATATTTTGCTGTAGATATGTTGGATATGTAGTACCTGTTACTTTTTCAATCAACAAAGCCAGCAATGCATAATTGGTATTGCAATAGCTAAAATGCGTATTGGGCTTTGCAATATTTTCCAACGATTGTTTTTGAGTAATCAAAATATTTAAAATATCCTGATTGGTTATTATGGCCGAATCTTTCCAATTTGTTTTATCAATAAAATGTACATAGTTGGGTAAGCCACTTCGGTGGTTCAATAAGGTACGAATACTTACTCCCGGGTAATTAAATTCCTGAAAATATTTACTGAATTCATCATCAATATTCAACAGGCTATCCTGCCATAGCTTTAATACAACCGTGGCTGTAAATGTTTTACTAACCGATGCAATGTGAAAAGAGGTGTTTTCCGATACGGAATCTTTACCGCCCAAAGGGTTGCTGCCTTTATATTGTTCAAAAACAATATTGCCTTTATTAGCCACAATAATTCCACCATTAAAAACAGAGGGTGCAAGCATGGTATCGTACCAGTTTTTGCAAGCCTCAAAGAAGTGTTTTCTTTCCGAAGCCGAAATGTTACCCGGTGCCGGAAGTGTGATTGGCTCAGGCTGATTTTCTATAAAAGAATGAGAATGTGAATCAGTATTATTACCACAAGAAACCAGTGAATAACAACTAATAAAAATTAAAAAAGGTAAAATAAATTTTTGCATGGGTTTCTCAGTATGCTGTTTAATAATTATAAGAAACAGCGAAAAGAATATATTTGTGCAAAATACGGAACATCTTAATCATGCAAGACAAAAAAAATACCAGCTTCCCAAAAGAAAAAATCAATATTCTTTTTTTAGAAAATATAAGCGATACGGCAGTTAATCAATTTGTAGATGCAGGCTATCCTAATGTAAAAAAATTATCGGGTGCAGTAAATGAGGCTGAATTGATAAAGGAAATTAAAAACACGCATTTACTCGGCATAAGAAGTAAATCACAGATAACACCTGCTGTATTAGCGGCTGCTACTAAACTTCAGGCCATAGGCTGTTTTTGCATTGGCGTAAACCAGGTTGATATAGCTGCCGCCACTAAAAACGGCGTGGCAGTTTTTAACGCACCTTACAGCAATACCAGGAGTGTGGCCGAACTTGTAATTGGTGCAGCTATTATTTTGGTAAGAAAAGTATTGGATAAAAGCTATGCAGCTCACAATGGCCAATGGTTGAAAGATGCCAGTGGTGCGCATGAGTTGCGGGGCAAAACAATCGGTATAATTGGATATGGAAATATAGGCAGCCAGGTAAGTGTACTGGCAGAAGCATTGGGTATGAAAGTTTTGTTTTACGATGCAGAAACCAAACTCCCTTTGGGTAATGCCAGGGACAGTAAATCGTTGAAAGAATTGTTGAACCAATCCGATGTAGTTACACTTCATGTTCCTGAAATAGCTTCTACCCAAAACATGATTAATAAAAATACACTTGCACATTTTAAAAAAGGTGCGGTGTTAATTAATTATGCAAGAGGAACGGTGGTAGATATTCCGGCACTGAAAAAAGCAATTGAAAAAGGAAATATTGGTGGGGCGGCAGTAGATGTATTTCCGGTGGAGCCGGAAAAAAATGGCGATGTTTTTGAAAGCGAGTTGCAGGGATTGCCCAATGTATTGTTAACTCCACATATTGGTGGCAGCACCCAGGAAGCGCAGGCAAATATTGGGGTAGATGTAAGTGCCAAGTTATTTAATTATCTCGAAAAGGGCATTACAACCGGCTCTCATACTATTCCGGCTTTGGCATTGCCGCCGCAGGAAGGTGCTCACCGCATTTTGCATATTCATCAAAATGTACCCGGTGTGTTGAGTCAAATAAATACTTTATTAAGTAAAAACAATATCAATATAGTAGGGCAGTACCTCAAAACCAATGATAGCATTGGCTATGTGGTGCTGGATGTTGATAAAGGGTTAAGCAAAAATGCAATGGAACTTTTAAAAAGTGTAAAGCAAACCATTAAGGTGAGAATGTTGTATTGATTTTTTGAACGCAGCATTTAATAAATTAAAAGTGCCTTTTTTAAAAGCATTAATTATGAAATATCTTTTGTTTTTATCGGTTGTATGTTTTTTGTCATGCAATAAAAATCACTCGAACGCTTCTTTTTCTAGCTTAAAGGTCAATTCCTGCGAAAGCAATTTAATAGGAGGTAATAAAGTAAAAATATGTTTACTCAAAGTTGAAGCCGATAGCCGCTGCCCGCTAAATGCTTATTGTATTCACAAGGGATTTGTTACTGCAAAATTTTCTGTAAAAATAAATGAGTCGTTGGCAGATACTATATTACTTGATATGAAAAATTATGAATCTGTAAACCCGTCTGAGATAATAATTGAAGGTTACAAAATAAGTTTTCAAACTTTAAGTCCATACCCGGGTGAAGTAGGTTATTCATACAATAATCTAAAAGCCGGATTATTTGTTGAGCAATAGAATTGGAATAAAAAATAAACCTAACTAATTTCAATACTTTGTGCATACCTAAAAACATTCTCCGGGTCAACTGTTTTTTTTATTTGCTGTAATCTTTCGTAGTTATTGCCATAATAAGCCTGTTGCCAGTTTGTAAAATTCAAACTTGGGTAATTGGCATAATGTTTATTAATTCCATTTTGTTTGAGCAAGGCTTGCATAGATTCAAACTGATCCGCTGCTCTTTTAAATCGACCGGCTGTTTCGTAATAGGATTGTAACTCGCCCAAATATTGCATTTCCCGGTGAGGAAAGGCTGAAGCTTTTTTGAAGTTTTCGTTATTAATATTTCCACCCATTGTGTTTATTTGAAAAACCATTCCCGCTGATGTTATTGCCTTATTGAAAATTTCTTCTGAAATGGTTTTCAAATCATCAAAACCATTGTAATAACCACAGGAAGCATTTTTAAAATACAGCGGTTCTTTTCTTCCATAAAATCTTTTAATGGCTTGCAGCGTAGGTTTGCTACTATGGCTCCATGTGGTTGCAGCAGCTTTGAGTGGAGCTATTATGGCTTCTATATTTTGAGTGCCATAGTTGGTAAATAACATCATAATGGTTTTGCCATTGAGTACAAAAGCCGCAAAACAATCGTTGGATAATTGTGTAGTTGCTTCAAACCATTGTTGTAAAACAGTAGTAAATGTATGGGCGTCTGCTTTTCTGTAATAAATATTATGAGAGGCAAAATTCTTTGGAAGCGAATAAAGTTTAAAATGCATACTGCTTACAACCCCAAAGTTGCCATTGCCGGCGCCACGGCAAGCCCACATTAAATCGTCTTTTGCAGATACAGTTTTTAAATTACCATCTGCATCCACCATTCGCAAACTCAGCAATGAATCGCAGGTAAGGCCATGTTTTCTGCTGAAAAAACCATATCCACCTCCCAATGCAAGTCCTGCTATGCCCACTCCTCCACAAGAACCGGCAGGTAATAGTTTTCCTTTTGCATAAATGAGGTCATGCACTTCGCTTAGCTTTAACCCTGCACCTACTTCTACTTCGTAATCACTTATCCATTTTACCTGTTTCATTTGCGATACATTAATTACCATGCCGCCTTCATTGGTTGAAAATCCTTCAAAACTATGGCCACCGCTTTTTACTGCAATGGGCAAGTTTTCATGACGGGCTAATTGTATGGCATGGGCAATTCCTTTTTCGGTTTTGCAAACAGCAATGTATTTGGGCAGATGATTAATTTGTTTGTTGTAGTTAATATTGTACTGTTCATAATCGGCCTGGTTTCGGGTTAACAAAATAATATCAGATTCTGATACATGCTCAACTATTGCAGGTGGTAGGCTATCTTTTTTGATTAATTGATCGGTTTCTTCATTTATATCTGGCAGCTTGGCTTCTTTTTTTTCATAGCAACTCATCATGGGCAATAAACCAAGACTAATACTACCAAGTAAATGAAGAAATTGCCGTTTGTTGATTTGAGACATTCTAATACTTTTTGCTTTCAATTTAAAACCATTTTTTTTAAAATGAAAATCACTTTGTAGGTACGAAAGCAACACTTAATTAAAAGAATTTCCTAAACTTTCAAAAAATATTGAAAATATTGTACCTTTGAGGTTTAAAAAATCTTTCAATGAAACTTGTAATAATAGGAGCAGGATTTGGTGGGCTAAGGCTTGCCCGGAAACTAAGGAATAAAGCCGGATTTGATGTTACTATTATCGATAAGATAAACTATCACCAGTTTCAGCCTTTATTTTACCAGGTGGCCACTGCAGGGTTAAACGGAAGTGATATTTCTTTTCCGTTGCGTAAAGTTTTTCATGGCAGTAAGAATATAAAATACCGCATGGCCCATGTTGAAACTATTTTGCTACATCAAAATACAGTGCAAACCAATGTTGGCGAATTTACTTACGACCAATTGGTAATTGCAACCGGAGCCGGCACCAATTTTTTTGGAAACAGCAATATGGAACAGTTTGCCATTCCAATGAAGAGCACTATTGAAGCCATGGAACTTCGAAACAGGATTTTACAAAATTTTGAAAGGGCTTTAATGGCTTCTAATGAAGAAGAAAAACAAAGATTGATGAATATAGTGGTGGTTGGTGGCGGCCCTACCGGTGTGGAATTGAGTGGAGCCATTGCAGATATGAAACGATTTGTATTGCCAAAAGATTATGCCGAACTTGATTTTAGCAAGATGAATGTTTTTCTATTGGAAGGCTCTCCCAAAATATTGGCCAATATGAGCGAAAAAAGCAGCGAACAATCTCAACGATATTTGGAAAAATTAGGTGTTATAGTTAAAACCAATACTTTAATTGAGGACTACGATGGTAAAACCGCTACCATGAAAGATGGTTCAATCATTGAATCGACCACGGTAATTTGGGCTGCAGGTATAAAAGGAAATGTCCCCGGTGGTATTGAAACAGATTTAGTTGCAAGAGGCAACAGAATAAAAGTAGATAGTCAATGTAAAGTAATGGGCTTAGATAATGTGTATGCCATAGGGGATGTGGCATATATGGAGGAGCCCGATTATCCAAAAGGTCATCCGCAGGTAGCGCCGGTTGCCATGCAAATGGCCGATATGCTGGTTCACAATTTAACCCGGTTAAATATGCGAAGCGGTAAACAGCACTTTGTAGAATTTAGTTACCACGATAAAGGCTCAATGGCTACCGTGGGCCGCAATTTGGCGGTGGTAGATATGCCAAAACCCAAATTGCATTTTGGAGGTTTTATCGCATGGATGGTATGGATGTTTTTACACCTGATGTTGATATTGGGTGTAAAGAACCGGTTCTTTGTTTTTTTAAACTGGGTGTATAATTATTTTACAAGAGACCAAAACCTACGGCTTATTTTAGATCATAAAGAAGAAAAGTAACAAAGCTGTTGTTTTTTTTGTTATGCTATTTTAAATTTTTTAAACAACCTTTTTGCACGGGCATTAATTGATGCTGTTTTGTTATTTGGCTGGCTTTCGAGAATGGTTTTTATTTCTGGTATTATTTCTGGATAGCGCTTTGCTAAATTTTCCAATACCGATACACTGAAAGCCTTGGTAGCAACGGATGCTGTAGGTGAGGCTAAAAATTGAAAAGCTAAATCCATAATACTGCCTTCATGTTCTTCGGGAATAACGGCAACTTCCAATAAACGCATACTGTTTCTTTTTACGGCTTCATGTACACCGGGTTCCTGTAGTTTTTTAATGAGTGATGTATAATGTTTATCAATTAGCGAAGGAAAATTTTCTACACAATAACTCACCGGCCAGGATGCCCTTTGAACTACCAGGTTTTCATCTGAAATAAATAAATGAAAAAGTTCATCAAAGCGTAGCTGCGATTTGCCAACCCATTCTACAATTTTATTGCATTGGGCCTTACTATGTTCCTTTAAAATTTCTTCTCTAAGCTTCATTTAGAAAGGATATTGTACAACGACAAAATTTTAAAAGGTTTGTTTCTCATAATTTCATTTGACATTCTAAAAGGGATGAATATTTTTTGCCCTGCTTTCAAATTAAAATAATTATCGCTTACATATTTATTATAGTCTCCAAAATCTACAAACACATAATATGCTTCTACGTCCGATACAATGGAGAATCCCGTACGTTCCATATTTACCTGAATATTGGGTTTGGATAGGGTAAGATGTTTTGGATAAACTTTATCGGTATGCGTATCCATTTTTAAAAATGCATTTTTTGCAGCATAATAACCAGCTTTGGGTTGATGGTAAAAATCTATTAAACTCCAGCTTGTAACCGGCCAGCAATCGTTGAGTTGCCAAATAAGGCTGCCCATATTTACCGGCTGC
This sequence comes from Chitinophagaceae bacterium UBA2793, assembly GCA_002352045.1. Classification (GTDB taxonomy): domain Bacteria; phylum Bacteroidota; class Bacteroidia; order Chitinophagales; family Chitinophagaceae; genus Ferruginibacter. Next base: position 6,388 of record DEHT01000085.1, read on the forward strand.
TTGCTTATATGAGTAGCCAGACTATTTTTCAAAATATAATATTGTAAGCATTGCGATACATAAGTGTATTCTTCCAATGAAAGTTTTGAAAGCCTTGTGGTATCATAAAAATATTGGTTGATGTAATGGTTCAATTTCATAAAACCATTGCCTGCTTTTTGGTGTGCATTTACCGAAGGAGAGTAGAGGTATCTTTCATCTTCCGGCACATATTTTTTTACCGTGCTGTAGTTTGGCATTGCTTGCATACCCCATTCGCTTACAAAGCGGCCGGTATGAGTTTTAAATTTTTCCCAGCCTTCCAGCCCCCACCAAAGGCCCCAGTAATGACTATCGCCGCTTGCGTAGCTTTTAGGATTTCCCCAGCCGTATTGTGGCGAAGTAGAAATATAGGGCCTATTCAATGGGTCAAAAGTTTTGGTCCAAATGTTTAAACTATCTCTAAACAATTTTACATAGTCGTGCCATACTTTGGCCGAATCGTTTCCATGCAGGTTAAATTGATTTTGCCAGCCCCAGTGATGCCAGCCCTCATCTACTTCATTGTTGCCGCACCATATCACAATACAGTTGTATTTTGATAGTCTTTCTACTTGTTGTTTTACTTCTTCTTTTACATTAGCAAAAAATGATTCGTCGCCGGGGTACATTCTACAGGCAAACATATAATCCTGCCAAACCATTATATCCAGTGAATCGCAGAGTTCGTAAAAATAATCCTGTTCATAAATACCACCGCCCCAAACCCGCATCATATTCATTCCGGCTTCTTTGGCTAATACTAATAATGCTCTGTAGTCGTCCTTTGTAGCGGCTGCCGGAAAAGCATTTGCAGGTATCCAGTTGGCTCCTTTCATAAATATTGGTTTTCCGTTTTTGGAAAAATAAAAGGAGTGGCCAATGCTGTCTTTTTTTTGAACTAATTCAATTTCATTTTTTTTGGGTTGAATTTTTTGCACTGTTCGTTCATTTCCAAAATTTATTTTAACGGGTTTCCATAAACCGGCGCTTACAAATTTGGGGCCCCAATCCCAATTAAATTGATACTGTGCTTTACGTGCATACACTCTTGCATCATCGGGTAATACTATGGGAAGATTTTCCCGGGCTAAGTTTGCAGTTTTGTGAATTGCAGATTGAAAAACTACTTTAATATTATTTCTTCCGGGTACTATTTGTTTTTTTATATCAAATGTCCATTGCCTGAACATGTTGTAGGCGGTACCCAATTTTTTTCCATTCAAAAAAACATCGGCATAAGTATCTATGCCTTCAAATTCAATAAAAATAGTTGGTTGTTGCAACATTTTATTGCTTGCAACAAAAGAGGTTTGGTATTCCCAGTCGACACTATCTATCCATTGCAGTTTAGCTTCGTTGCCTGCGTAAAAAGGGGATGCGAGTAATTTGTTTTGAAGCAAATCGGTATGAACCGAGCCGGGTACGGTTGCTTTGTACCATTTGCTGCTTCCTGTTTTACGAAACTGCCATTGGTTTAAAATTATACTTTGTGAAAATGCAGAAAAAGCAAATAGCATTAAGGCCAGCGAAAAAGTTGTTTTTGTAACCCTGGAAAAAATATTTGTAATCATGAACTGTGCTGAAATTTTTAATACAAAATTATTAGAGGCTTTAAAAATTGGACTAAAGTCCGGTAAAACAAAACTTACTTTCATTGCCCCGACCTTAANNTTAAGGTCGGGGCAATGAAAGTACTATTTAATATGGGCTTTAGCCCAATGATTTACTACTATGCCTGCCATTATGATTTAAAATAATTATGATAAATTAAAATATTGTATGGTTACAATTTTAATCATTACCCTGCTTTAGGATTAAATTAATTCTTTTAGCTTCTTCAATATCTAAAGCGGCAAATTGAAGATTCTCTTTCATGTTGGCATTTGTAAAATTCATTTTGCTTTCCATCATTTTTCTGGCAGAGCTGTGAAATTCTTTAGCCCCGGTTTTTGCAGCAATCATTTGTATGTTTTCCGAACGAACACCACTTCCAGGCATAATGATTATTCTGTCGCCAGCCTGCTTTACAAGCCCGGAAAGGGTTTCAAGCGCATCCGCCACATTGGGTTTTCCTCCGGAAGTAAGCACCCGTTCGCAACCAATTTCAATAATATCTTCCAGTGCTTTATTAAAATCATTCACCCGGTCGAAAGCCCTATGAAAAGTTACTTTCATGGGTTTTGCCAGGTCTGCCAATTCTTTGCATCTAACTTTATCTATGGTGCCATCTGCTTTTAATATGCCGGTTGATATACCATTGCAGCCAAACACTTTGCATACTTTAATATCGCTTTTCATTATTTCAAACTCTGCATCACTATACAAAAAATCGCCGCCTCTTGGTCGAATGATGGGGTACAGATCAATGGTTAATACATCTCTTGCAGCTTTTATAAAACCGTAGGATGGGGTAGTGCCGCCTTCATCGGGGTTATCGCAAAGTTCAATCCTATTGGCGCCTGCCGCTTGTGCATCTATACATGATTGAATATTGAAAGCAATTAATTCAAGTTTCATTTTCTAATTTTTTTAAAATAACCAATTTAGTTTTAAATGCAAGGATTGATGCATGTTTCAATACATGGTAGATTAATTAAATTAAAAATTTCGATTTAATAATTTCGTTTTGATTATTGGTTCTAATGGAATAAACAAATCCGGTTTGAACAGCATAAGCGCCTACCTGCCCTTTTTTATTAATGGCTAAAAAACCAACCTGTAAAGTTTTTGCTTTTTTTCTATCTCGGTTTACAATGCGTTGTACAGCTTTTTTGCAAGCCATTTCGGGTCTGTAACCCTGGCGCATAAATTCTACCACCAGGTGTGTGCCGCAAATTCTAATAACTTCTTCGCCCAATCCACTGCTGGTGGCTGCACCCACTTCATTATCTACAAACAAGCCTGCACCAATTACAGGAGAGTCGCCCACACGACCATGCATCTTAAATGCCATGCCGCTGGTGGTAACGCCACCACAAATATTGTTATGAGTATCTAATGCCAACATGCCCATTGTGTCGTGGTTGAGTGTGCCGTCTTCAAAAAAAGACGGAGCAAATGGACCATTCTCTTTTTTATTCTCGATGTTAATTACCGGTTCGTACTTGCTAGTTTTTAGCCAGTTGGCATAAGCTTTTTTTGCATCATCGCTTAGTTCTCCACTTTCTAAAGGGAAGCCATTTTCCAATGCAAATTGTTGAGCACCGGCTCCCACCATTAAAACATGAGGCGTTTTTTCCATTACCTTTCTTGCTACAGAAATGGGGTGTTTAATTCTTTCAATGCCCGCTACTGCACCACAATTGCTTAAATGGTCCATTACACAGGCATCCAATGTTACAATGCCATCTCTGTCGGGATAACCTTTTAGCCCCACGCAACAATCATTTTGATTTTCTATAAAATTTCCACCGGCTTCAATGGCATCTAAGGCTGTGCCATTTGCTGAAAGAATTTTCCACCCGGCATCATTTACTTTCATTCCACTATCCCAGGTGGAAACCATAATAGGCTTTTGAGCTGATGGCGAAAATGATGGTAGCCCAATACTGCCTAAACCTACTGAACTTATTTTTAAGAAATGTTTCCTATCCATTTTTTGATTTGTGTTAGTGGGTGTTCATTTTTAATTTACTCAATAATTCCGGCGATACTTCGTCCATATAAATTCCAAATGCAGTGTGCAAAACTCCCTTCGTACTGCCGTTGGTAGATTCTACGGCATATACCACTTCTTCGTCCGATGGATTGGTATCGCCTTCAAAACGATAAACTTCTGTTATTTCAAAATCTAATGGATTGAGGCAGGTGCCACTATTGCTGCAAATTAATTTATCAAAAGCAATATTAAAATCCAAAGAAAAACCTCTTGATTTAAGCCCGTTTAGTGCTGCTACAACTGTGTCGTATTGATACATGGCAATCTATTTTAGTTGTTCAAAGTTAAGGTTCGTTATTGGTTTATAGTAACCATTCATTTATTAACAGAATTCCCACGCTAATATGCTTCAAAAACTTATTGTGTAAATTGCAACCTGTGCAGCCTTTGACTGCAAAATGAATTTTATATGAGTAAAAAGAAAATTAGCAGCCCTCAAAAGAAAACTTCTAAAGCAAATGTTTTACAAGGAACCCTTGAAATAAGCAGAAGCGGAATGGGTTTTGTAATTGTTCCCGGCCAGGAAACAGACATATTAGTGAAGCCAAACAATTTTGGAAAAGCTTTCTCCGGCGATTTGGTACAAGTGCATGTAGATAAACCGGCCGGCAGGGGCGGTAAAAGAGACGAAGGTGTAATCGTAAAAATTATAGAAAGAAAGCAAACGGATTTTATTGGCACACTCGATATTAATAATAATAAGATTGCGTTTTTTGTACATGGCAGCGATAAGGGTATGCCCGATTTTTTTATTCCAATGGATAAACTAAACGGTGCTCAAAATGGTGATAGGGTAATTGCACGTTTTGTTCGTTGGGAAAAAGACGATCGCAAACCGCAGGGTGAGGTAGTAGCTGTAATGAATGCTAAAAACGAAGGCGACCTTGCCATGAAAGAAATTTTAGTAGATGGAAATTTTCCTTTGCAGTTTACCGATGATGTAATGAAAGCTGCTGCAGCTTTGGAAGACAGAATTACAAGAGAAGAAGAACGCAAGCGAAAAGATTTTAGAGATATTCTAACTTTTACCATTGATCCTGTAGATGCCAAAGATTTTGACGATGCCATTTCCATTAGAAATTTAGACAATGGCAATTATGAAATTGGAGTGCATATTGCCGATGTCAGCCATTTTGTTACTCCGGGAAGCATTTTAGATAAAGCAGCATACGAGCGTGCAACCAGCGTTTACTTGCCCGACCGGGTGAACCCAATGTTACCCGAAAGAATTTCAAACGAATTATGTTCATTAAGGCCCAATGAGGATAAATATACTTTTTCGGCTGTTTTTCAAATTTCCAATAAGTCCGAAATAAAACATAAGTGGATTGGCCGTACCATTATTCATAGTAATCATCGGTTTACTTATGAAGAAGTGCAACAAACCATCGAAACAAAAGACGGCCTTCATTTTAAACCTATTTTATTGCTCAACAATTTGGCGCAGCACATGCGTAAAGAGCGGTTTAAAAACGGGGCCATCAATTTTTCTTCGCAGGAGGTGAGGTTTCAATTAGATGAAGATGGCAAGCCAATAGGGGTTATGGTAAAAGAAAGTTTTGAAGCCCATCAGCTAATTGAAGAATTTATGTTGCTGGCCAATAGAACAGTAGCAGAGTATGTTTCTAAAATAAAAATTAATAAAGAAGCCATTCCCTTTCCGTACCGCATACACGACGAACCCAACGAAGAAAAACTTTTGCCCTTTGTTTCATTTGCAAAAAAGTTTGGTTACAAATTCGACCTGAAGGATGAAAAAGCTGTTGCAAATTCATTTAACAATTTATTAAAAGAAGTGCATGGAAAGCCTGAGCAGCATGTGCTGGAGCAATTGGGTATTCGCACTATGGCAAAAGCAATTTACACTTCTGAAAATATTGGCCATTACGGATTGGGATTTGAATTTTATTGTCATTTTACTTCTCCCATTCGCAGGTATCCCGATGTGATGGTACATAGGGTACTACAGGAAATAATAGATAAAAATGTAAAGCCCGATAAAAAAATGGAAGAAAAATGTAAACATTCCAGCGATAGAGAAAGGGCTGCAATGGAAGCCGAACGGGCAGGCAATAAATACAAGCAGGTAGAGTTTATGAAAGAATACCTTGGTGAAGATTTTGATGCAGTGATTAGCGGCGTATCTTCCTTTGGGTTTTGGGCAGAAACCGTAGCGCATAAATGCGAGGGCTTAGTGAGTATTAGAGACCTGAGCGACTTTGATGATTTCTTACATAACGAAGCTGATTATTCACTCATTGGCTCAAGAACAAAAACAAAATTCAGGATGGGTGATAAAATAAAAATTAAAGTAGTGGCCGCCAACTTAAGTAAACGCCAACTCGATTATCATTGGGTAAACGAAAACGATGGTAATACAAATAAAAAATCAAAACCAGTCAATAAAAAATCAGCAAAGAAGAAATAGAGTTTATACTGTTGTAAATCCTTATGTAAACCTGTAGGGTTTTGCCAGGCTAATTTCAACAATGTAAAGCCAACAGGTTTTTCAGTACAACTTTCAGCTCTCAACTTTCAATTCTCAACAAATATGCATAGTTTTCAAGAATTATCTTCGTTATTTGAAACGCAGTTTAACAAAAGGCATTTTCCAAAAGAGCCTGCTCATTTATATGATGCGGCACAGCATATTTTGCAAATACCCGGCAAAAGAGTAAGGCCTGTGGCGGTTTTAATGGGTAACGAATTGTTTGAAGAAATTTTACCCGATGCCTACCAGGTTGCCAATGCGGTAGAGCTGTTTCACAATTTTAGTTTAATTCATGATGATATAATGGATAAAGCCCCACTACGCCGGGGAATACCTACAGTACATATCAATTTTGGTGAAAATGCTGCGTTGCTTTCCGGCGATGTAATGCTGGTAAGGGCGTATGAATATTTGGCTCAAATAAAAACTACCTACTTACCTGCTGTATTAAACCTGTTTAATAAAACTGCCAAAGAAGTGTGCGAAGGTCAGCAGTTGGATATGGATTTTGAAAAACGACCTTCGGTAAGTTTGGAGGAATATGTAGGCATGATTACATTAAAAACGTCGGTGTTGTTGGCAGCAAGTTTACAGTTGGGCGCCATCCTTGGTGGGGCAAGAGGAAACAACCAGCAACATTTGTACGAGTTTGGCAAAAAGTTGGGTATTGCCTTCCAGGTACAGGATGATTTTCTCGATTGCTTTGGGGATCCTCAAAAATTTGGCAAACAGGTTGGCGGCGATATTTTAGCCAATAAAAAAACTTTTTTAATGATACGCACTTTTGAAGTTGCCAATGCTGAGCAAAAAGAACAATTAAATTTTTTATTGGAAAATAGTCATCCCAACAAAGTAGAAAAAGTACTGCAACTGTATAAAGCTTGTGGTGCCGACTTATGGGCACAACAATTAAAAGAAAAATATTATACCGAAGCCTTACATCATTTAGAAGAAGTAGCGGTAATTAGTAACCGAAAAGAAGCTTTGAAAAATCTGGCATTGTACCTGATGCAAAGGGAACATTAAACAAAAAGTAATTCGGCTTTTGATTGATTTGTTCTCAAAAAGTGATGGCTTATAATTTTTAGTATATATATTTTTCTTATTTTCCATGCTTATAAACCAAACTAACATGGCCAACTCTTTTTTCAGAAAGAAAAGTATTGCTAAAATTTTAAAAGAGAACGATGATGCACATGCTGCATCCGGAGGTCTTAACAAAGTATTAGGTGTAAGAGATCTTACTTTTTTAGGCATAGCCGCTGTTGTAGGGGCCGGAATTTTTTCTACCATCGGCAGTGCAGCGTATAATGGTGGCCCCGGTATTTCTGTTTTATTTATTATTACTGCTATTACTTGTGGCTTTTCGGCATTGTGTTATGCAGAGTTTGCCAGCAGGGTACCCGTTGCCGGTAGTGCTTATACTTATTCCTATGTTACGTTTGGAGAAATAGTTGCCTGGATTATTGGATGGGCCCTTATTTTAGAATATGCCATTGGGAATATTGTGGTAGCCATTTCGTGGAGTGGATATTTTAATAACCTGTTGGTTCATATTTTCAACATTCATTTGCCCGACTGGATGTTGGTTGACCCTCAAACTGCTTCTAATGCATTTAAAATAGCAACCGAAGCAATGGCAAATCCGGCAGCATTGAATGCCGAAGAACTCAAAAATTTTCAGTTTGCAATTGATGCCTACAATAACGCACCTGCTATTGGCAGCTCAAAAATTTTCTTTAATCTTCCTGCGTTTATTATAGTAGCGCTTATTACCTGGGTTGCATACATAGGGATTAAAGAGAGTAAACAGTCGGCTAATTTTATGGTTATTTTTAAGCTGGCTGTTATCATTTTTGTAATTGTGGCCGGTGCATTTTTTGTAGATACCAATAACTGGACTCCCTTTATGCCCAATGGTTTTGAAGGAGTATTAAAAGGTGTATCTGCTGTATTTTATGCCTATATTGGTTTTGACGCTATTTCAACTACGGCTGAGGAATGTAAAAATCCTCAGCGGGATATGCCTAAAGGAATGATTTATTCATTGTTGATTTGTACAGTGCTATACATTTTAATTGCACTGGTACTCACCGGCATGGAAAACTATTCATCTTTTAAAGATGTAAATGATCCATTGGCATTTGTTTTTGAAAAAAGGGCTCCATGGATTGAAAAAATTATTTCCATCAGTGCCGTTGTAGCTACTACTTCAGTATTACTTGTATTTCAAATAGGCCAGCCACGTATTTGGATGAGCATGAGCAGGGATGGTTTGTTGCCCAAAAAATTCCGTCAAATACATCCAAAATATAAAACTCCGTCTTTTGCAACAATTGTTGCCGGGGTTATAGTTGCATTGGGAGCCTTATTTATTGAAAGCGGATTGGTTACCGATCTTACCAGTATAGGCACCCTGTTTGCCTTTGTATTAGTGTCGGGTGGGGTATTACTGTTGCCGCCTGTGCCTAAAGAAAAAGGTAAATTTAGCCTGCCATATATCAATGGTCAATTTATAATTCCAATTTTATTAGCAGGATTTATTTATTTATTCCGCCAAAGAATTCTGGATGCATTTGCCAATATAAGCCATGAGGGTTACCAGGAAATATTGTTCCTTGTTTTTATAGTAATAGCTGTCATACTTGCTGTGCTCACATTTATGAGAAAGTATTCTTTTATACCCATTATGGGTGTGCTTACCTGCCTTTATTTAATGATTGAAATACCGGCAGTAAGTTGGCTTTGGTTCTTTTGCTGGATGGCTTTGGGACTTATAATTTATTTCTTATATGGTTATAGAAACAGCCGTCTTGCTCAGCCGCAAGATTAAAACATAGTTTCCTTTCGTAAATTTGCCTGCTGCATTTAAAACAGCAGGCATTTTTTATGAAATACCAGGTGGGCGATAAAATAGTGGTACTGCATTCCGACGAAGAAGGGCAGGTGATAGACATCCTCAACGAAAATATGGTGATGATAGAAGTAAGGGGCGTAAAGTTTCCGGCATATATGGATCAAATAGACTTTCCCTACTTTAAAATGTTCACTCAAAAGAAAATAGTCCCCAAAAAGAAAATTTTTATCGACGACATAAAAAAAGAAAAGACTCCTCCAAAAAAGAAAACTACCGATGGCGTTTTTCTAAATTTTGTACCTGTATTCGATAAAGATGTTTTTGACGATGATCTGGTGGATAAATTGAAAGTATATCTTATTAACCAAAATGAAGAAACCTACGATTTTGATTACAATCTTTATTTTTCGGGCGAACATAATTTTCAATTGAAGAATACCATTGCAGGGCTCAGCGACTTTTACCTGCACGATATTGATTTTGACGATATGAGCGAAAACCCCCGCTTTGATGTAATTTTTTCATTACAAAAAGAAAACAAAAAAAAGGCGCCCTATTTTGAAACTACTTTAAAACCCAAAGGCAAACAAATTTTTAAACGCATAGAAGAGCTCCAGAAAAACAATGAGGCATCTTTTAGTTTTGAATTATTTAAACATTACCCCGATAGGGTGGAAGAAGAAAAAGTTGACTTGAGTAAATTGGGTAATGCAGGATTTAGGGTGTATGATGCAAAAGATGCACGAAAACATTTGCCGCCGGCACGTTCGGTACTGGATATACATATTGAAAAACTCACCAATAATTGGAAACATTTAAGCAACCTCGAAATTTTAAATATGCAACTGTCCGAATTTGAAAAATACTTCGAGTTGGCTGTAGCGCATCATTTAAAGGAGTTTATAGTAATACATGGTGTAGGTGAAGGAAAATTAAGAGAAGAAATACATGAAATATTAAAGTATAAACCCGATGTAAAGTATTTTGTAAATCAATACCATCATTTGTATGGCTATGGTGCTACGGAAATTTTTTTTAAGTAGGGTAATAAAAAAAGAAGCTTACGGGCTTCTTTTTTTGCCTCTCAGAATATATCTGCAGGCTAACAAAAAAATTTAAAAAAGAACCGGGTTACCCGCAACATACAAAGTAGCAGCAGAATCAAAGCCCGGTACTTTTACTTCCTTTGAAGATTTATGATAGTTACCCTCTTGAAATGGTACTTTAAACGTACAAAATCAAATAGCCATCTCATAATATTTTAAATGATAGTTATGCACATTTTCAAACATAAAAAATGATTTGTTTTGTTTAATTTAGCCTACTTAAATGTATTTATTATGTTATCAAAACCAATGCAGGAAGCACTCAATACACAAGTGAAATTAGAAGCAGCCTCGTCGCAAGCCTATCTTGCCATGGCAAGTTGGGCCGAAATTCAACCTGGGCTCGATGGTGTGGCAGAATATTTTTTTCAACAAAGCGAAGAAGAAAGGGTACACATGCTCAAGTTGATGCGCTTTATAAATGAAAGGGGTGGTTTTGCCATGGTGCCCAATCTTGGCCAGCCGATAGTTACTTTTAAAAGTGTAAAAAGTTTGTTCGAAGAATTTTTAGAACACGAACTGGAGGTGAGCAATAGTATTAATGAATTGGTTGATTTGGCCTTGCAGGAAAGAGATTATGCTACGCATAATTTTTTGCAGTGGTATGTGAGTGAACAAATTGAAGAAGAAAAAAGTGCCCGTGTGCTCAATGATAAATTAGAATTGATAGGCGATGATAAAAGTGGCCTTTATTTGTTCGACAGAGATATTTTGAACACCAGAACCGGCCAAAAAAATAAGGGTTAATGAAGTTAATTTTGTTAGCCGTTCAATTGTTTTGTTTTTGTTTAATGGTACAGGCTCAAACTAAAAGTTACAGAGCGGTTTACGAAACTGGCTCAACAGTAACCATTTCGCCTGGAAAATCTGCTATTAATTATGGATTTAAAAAAGTAGATATTATATCTGCTGAATCTTTTTATCAATATCCGCTGGGTTTTGGAGTATTGGATTCCAATGTTTTTATTTATGGAGAAAAAATAAAACAACATTCGTATTATTATTTTTCCCAAACAAATAAAGCATATTACGGCAAAGAAAAAGCAATTGGAAATAATCAATTGATTGAAACTACTTTTAAAGCTCCATTTTCAACCGGTTGGATAAAGGATACAAGCTTTCATCAAAAATATTTGCAATACAATTGTGAGAAAGCATATCGAATAAGGCATAGCGGTGATACTTTATTTGCTATTTATTCACCCGATATAAAATATCCTCCGGGTATGTTTTATTTAAACGAATTGCCCGGAATGCTCATTTATTCCTTTGATGCTGCATATAATTTTCACAGCAAAATTGTATCGTTTGAAGTAGGCAATTTTGAAATTGTGTTGCCAAAAAAAAAACAAACTTAAAAAAGGAAAATAATTTAAAGGGAATGTGATGGATAAAAAGCATTTTTATAAAACCCTGGTACAATGGACGGGGAACCTTGGTGAAGGCACTACTCATTATAGAAGTTATGCTCGCAATCATACCATTCAATGCGAAGGGAAACATGTAATTGAAGCCTCATCTGACCCCGCTTTTTCAGGAGACCCGGCAAAATATAATCCAGAGGAACTTTTGCTGGCTTCACTATCGGCATGTCACATGCTTTGGTATTTGCATATATGTGCTGATAATGGTATTGTGGTAACCCACTACCACGATAACGCAACGGGTACAATGGAAGAAAATGAAAATGGTGGAAAATTTACCGAAGTAATTTTACATCCCAAGGTAAAACTTAAAAATACATCCATGATGGAGAAAGCTATGGAGCTTCACAAAGAAGCGCATAAAAAATGTTTTATTGCCAACTCCTGCAATTTCCCGGTAATACATCAACCTGAAATTTTCTGCTAATTATTTTTTGGAGAAGATGGCGATGCTGTCATCGGGTAAATAAATCATCAATTGTCCATTAACTATTTTGTAGCTAAGCATATTTCCATTTAATGTTTCGGAAAGATTCAATTCTTTATTGGCATTACAGTACATTTTTGTTGAAGCCACAGCGCCAAATTTTATAATGGAACCCCAAATGGCAGCTTCGCCAAATAAGCGATTGCATCCGTCGTGGCCGGAGAGGCTGCTTTCCAATGGTTTCCATTCCAACTCCGGTAATCCTTTTGCAAATTGAGCCGCCTGAAGCGTTTCTCCTTTTATTTGCTGGAGTACCCATTTGCCATTTAACTCTTTGCTGAATAAAAATTGGCCACAGCCGGTATATGTTTTTCCATTCAACAATATTTCAACTTTTAAGTTTTTGAGCCCACTCAAATCTGCTTCACTACAATTTTCTTCAAAAATATTAATAATCATTTGGCCTTTTTCTGTTTGCGTAGTTAGCCGGATAAGGTTTTGTTCTTTAAAGGTTTCGGGTTTTACAGAGCTGGCAATAATGTTGCTGCCGTCTAAAGATTTTAAACGAATAGCTTTATTAAATTCTATTTCTAATGTCCAGCTTGATGGGGAAGAACCTTTTGCAAAAAAATCTATCCCATCTTTTTGTTTTTGATCTAAATCTTGAAGAAAGCTGTTGTTTGTATTTGCATCAACTTTAAATGTTTTATTAGTACTGCTACATCCATGCAAAACCAAAGCGGCAAAATAAATCAAATATATTTTCATTTATTAAAGTTCAGTGTTTAAATGTTAACTAAATAAAAAAGAGGTTGCAATAAACAACCTCTGAAAAAATTATGGATAGATTGAAAATTATACAGATCTGTTGATGTCGAAGTTTTCTAATTCTTTGCTCACAGCATTTAAGAAAGTGGAGCCCAGTCCACCATCAATAATGCGATGATCGTAACTTAAAGAAATATACATCATGTGCCTGATGGCTATGCTATCGCCTTGAGGAGTTTCAATTACCATCGGCCTTTTTTTAATAGCACCCACCGCCATAATAGCTACTTGTGGTTGATTGATAATGGGTGTACCCATTATGCTGCCGAAAGTACCCACATTAGTTAATGTAAAAGTACCGCCAACGGTATCATCGGGTTTTAATTTTCCGGTACGGGCTGCATTGGCCAATCCGTTTACCTGTTTGGTTAAGCCTACCAAATTAAGTTGATCTGCATTTTTAATTACGGGAACTATTAGGTTGCCGCTGGGCAATGCAGTTGCCATGCCAATGTTCAGGTCTTTTTTTACAATAATTTTATCGCCATCAACCGAACTGCTTAACCAGGGATATTTTTTTAAGCATTTTACAATGGCTTCTACAAACAGTGGAGTGAAAGTTATTTTTTCACCTTCTCTTTTTTCAAAATCTTTTTTTACTTTTTCTCTCCATAATACCAGGTTGGTAACATCGCATTCTGCAAAGCTGGTAACATGTGCACTGGTATGCTTACTATCCACCATGTGTTTTGCAATTAATTTGCGCATGCGATCCATTTCAATAACCTCTACATTGCCCTGGTAAACCACGGGAAAGTTTTGTGCCGTTTCCTCTTTTTTTGCAACCTGCGGTTGTACTTGAGTTACAACCTGTACCGTTTGCGTGGCAGCAGTAGGTTTACTTCCACGGTTGGCCACATAAGCCAATATATCTTTTTTGCTCACCCGGCCATCTTGCCCCGTACCCGGAATATTCTCCAATTCGCTCATGCTTATGCCTTCGCTTTGAGCAATGTTTAAAACTAAAGGCGAATAAAATCTTGCGCCTCCGGTACTACCTGTTGCTGCTGTTGCTGCCGGCTGATAAGGAACTTCTTCCACAACTTTGGCTTCTTCATATACAGGTGCTATTGATTGTGGGGCTTGTGCAGGTGTAGAACCTGTTGTGGCAGAACCGTTAGCTGTGTCAATACGGGCTATAACCGTACCAATTGGTACTACATCATTTTCGTTGAACAAAACTTCAGTAAGGGTACCTTCGGCAATAGAAGGCACTTCGCTATCAACTTTATCGGTAGCAATATCCAAAACAGGTTCGTCCTGTGCTACCTTATCTCCTGGTTTTTTATGCCAACGCAAAATGGTGGCTTCCATAATGCTTTCTCCAAGCTTTGGCATTACCAGATCTACTAAACTCATATGGCTTTATTTATTAGATTGAAATGTAAAGCGCAAATGTAAGTAATTCATTATTGATGCGTATTGTTTGATTAGTAATATTGAATATAAATACAAAACTGACAATTCATCCGACTACGAGCTACCGGATAAATATTCTCTAATTACACATTATACATTATCCATTATAAACTTCCTCATCATATTCATGGCATTTACTGCTGTTAGCTGAGTATTTTTTTGCCGGTTGAACCTAAAATGAAATTTTTGTACCATTTGTTTTTCATTATTCCCAACTGCTATCCAAACTGTACCCACCGGTTTGAGTGAGCTGCCGCCATCCGGGCCCATAATGCCCGATACGGCCAATCCATAGTCGGTATTCATAGTGAGTAATAATCCTTTCAGCATTTGCAAAACCGTTTGCTCACTTACGGCACCATAGGTTTGTAAAATATTTTCTTCTACATTCAATACTTTCTTTTTTATTTCATTGGCATAACTTACCACACTGCCTTTAAAATAAGTGGAGGAACCCGAAATGCTTGTAATTAAATGTGCAATTAAACCTCCGGTACAGCTTTCGGCAGTGCCAATGGTTTTATTTTTTGCTAATAATAATTTTCCAAGAATTTCTTCCATAGGTTCATCGGTAATGCTTACTAAATAAGCGGCTGTTAATTGTTGAAGCGTTTTAAATTGTTCATCAATTTCTTTTTTAACAGAGCCATTACCCATAGCAGTTAGTCTTAACCGCACCATTCCAAAATTTGGTAAATAGGCCAGCTTAATAAATGAGGGCAAAGCATTTTCAAAATCAGTAATCATATCGGCGAGCATTGATTCGCCAATGCCAAAGGTCAACAGGGTTCTGTGATGTATTTCTTCTGTTGTAAAATTTTGCTGCAAAAATGGAATCACCGATTGCTGCATCATTGCCTGCATTTCTGTAGGAACTCCGGGCATACTTATAAAAACTTTTCCATCCATTTCAAACAACATTCCGGGGGCAGTGCCACAACTATTTTGCAAAACGGTGCAGGTACTCGGCACATCTGCCTGCTTAATATTTCTTTCGGTGAGTGGTTTTTTAAATACTTCTTCAAACAGGTATTGCACATTTTTGAATGCAGCATCATTGCGAACCAATTCGCCATTAAAATATTTACAAAGCAGGGGTTTGGTTATATCATCTGCCGTNNCATTCCAAATTTCGTCCCATACATCGCCCACCGCTACTCGCCGCTTTACCCTAAAACCGAACTTGTTTAGCTCCTGCGCCATCCATGCACTATTGGTATCCACTA
The DNA here is from genome assembly GCA_002352045.1 of Chitinophagaceae bacterium UBA2793. Taxonomy (GTDB): domain Bacteria; phylum Bacteroidota; class Bacteroidia; order Chitinophagales; family Chitinophagaceae; genus Ferruginibacter. Next base: position 21,845 of record DEHT01000085.1, read on the forward strand.
CCTGGCCTATTAATAATTCATCGCCAATGCAGATGATGGATACATTTACCATTGATTAAAAATTTTACGCTTAATTTTATTGCAAGTTATATGAAGAAATTATTTGTTTTTTTTATTGGCGCAGTTTTTTCTGCAGGCAGTTCTGCACAATCGTTACAACAAAAACTTCACGGTGCCATTCAATCTTTAGAAAAAGATGCACAAATGAAACATGCATCCTTTAGTTTGTATGTGGTAAACAGTAAAACCGGCGAAAAAGTATTTGCTCATAATGAGCAAATGGGCCTTGCACCGGCCAGTACTTTAAAAATTGTAACTGCTGCCACTGCCTACGAATTGCTGGGAAAAACATTTCAATACAAAACCCAATTGGGCTATGATGGTAACATTGAAAATGAAACCATCACCGGCAAACTAATTTTAAAAGGATACGGCGATCCTACTCTCGGAAGCTGGCGCTGGAAACAAACAACCGAAGCAGTAATTGCAGAAAAAATTTCCAATGCACTTAAAACCAATAATATTAAATCCATCAGCGGAGATTTGTTGATTGATGAAAGCAATTGGGAAACACAGGCCACTCCTAATGGTTGGACATGGGAAGACATTGGGAACTACTATGGAGCCGGTGCATCGGCAGTAAACTGGCACGAAAACAAGTACGATATATTTTTTAAACCGGGAAAAAATATTGGCGATGCGGTAGAAATATTATCCATTGAACCGGCATTGCCGGCAATACCCATCTTAAACGAATTAAAAACTGCAAAGCCGGGTAGTGGAGATAATAGCATTATTTATTTGCCCGAAAATGGGCAAATGATGGCTATTAGAGGAACCCTGCCTGCAGGCGTTGATAAATTTAAAGTATCAGGTTCTTTTTCAAACTCAGCAATGCAAATGGCTATGGCCATTAAAAAAATGCTGGCTAATCGAAAGATAATTTTAAAAGGTAAATTAATAACTGCACAAGATTTATTTTTAAACAACAAAAAGCCGGGTAATACTTTCAACCATTTAATGAGTATTGAGTCGCCGCCTTTAGATTCTATGGCAGAATGGTTTTTAAAAGAAAGTATCAACCTGTACGGCGAAGCTTTTGTAAAAACATGGGCATTTCAAAAAAATGGCTTTGGTACATCTGAAGATGGAATAGATATTTTACAAAACTTTTGGGCAACAAAAGGAATTGAAAAATCGGCATTGAATATAAAAGATGGAAGTGGCTTATCGCCTGCCAATAGGGTTACCAGCCATGCCTTGGTATCGGTATTGCAATATGCAAAAAAACAAACCTGGTATTCCTCTTTTGAAAATGCACTGCCCTTGCAAAACGGGCTGAAAATGAAAAGTGGATATATTACCGGGGTAAGAAGTTATACGGGTTATATTAAAAGCAAATTGGGAGATGAGTATAGTTTTGCTTTTATTATAAATAATTTTGACGGATCATCTGCCAACATTAGGAATAGAATGTGGAAGATATTAGATTTGATGAAATAGTTTTTCAACCATCTTTAAAAACATATCATAATGAAACCCATTGCAAGTATTGTTGTTTTTCTCTTGCTAACTTTTAATGGTATAGCACAGCATGAAAAGTTTTCCTTTGATAAAAATTGGCGTTTTCATAAAGGGGATGTTCCCATAGAGTTTACACCCACACACGACAACTCTTATATGAATGCAAAGGCAGGTACGGCCTGGGGTGCAGCTAATCCTGCCTACAACGATAGTAGCTGGAGATTACTTCAATTGCCACACGATTGGGCAGTGGAAAACCCTTTTGACAGTACTCAAAATATTTCTCAGGGATATAAGGAAAGAGGCTTTGGTTGGTACAGAAAAACATTTTCGTTGCCGGAAGCAGATAGAGGAAAACATTTAGAAATTCAGTTTGAAGGCATTGCAACTTTTGCCACTATTTGGTTTAATGGAAATATTGTACATCGCAACTGGTGCGGTTATACTTCATTTTATGTGGACATTACTTCAATGGCTAAGTATGGTAAAGAAACTAATTCAATTGTGGTAAAGGTAGATGCCAATGGTACCAATATGGAAGGCTGGTGGTACGAAGGGGCAGGCATTTATCGCCATACCTGGTTAATAAAAAGAAACCCGCTGCATATTATTACAAACGGCGTGTATGCTAACCCGGTAAAACAAAACAATCAATGGAAAATTCCTGTTGAAGTAACGCTGAACAATTCGGGCAATACAGCAGGTACCGTGCAGGTATCTTCAGTGTTAATAGATGCATCGGGGAAGCAAATGGCAAACGGTACTACTTCAACTACCATTCTTCCCTTAAAAAATAATTTGGCAAAATACGAACTCAGTATTGCCAATCCCACTTTATGGACATTAGAAAACCCCACATTGTATAAAGTAATTACTACCGTAAGCAAAGATGGAAAGGTAATTGATGAGCTTACAACCCGCTGCGGATTTAGAACTTTTCGTTTTGATAAAAACACCGGATTCTATTTAAATGATAAGCATGTAAAAATAAAAGGAGTGTGCAATCACCAGGATCATGCAGGTGTAGGAACAGCTATTCCCGGAGCTATTTGGGATTTTAGAATGGAAAAATTAAAAGAGATGGGTGCCAATGCCTATCGCTGTTCGCATAATCCGCCTCCAACTAAATTGTTGGAGCTTTGCGATAGCCTGGGTATTTTGGTGATGGATGAAAACAGGAATTTCAATGTATCGCCGGAGTATGAAGCGCAGTTAAAATGGATGCTGCAACGAGATAGAAATCATCCAAGCATCATCCTTTGGTCGGTTTTTAATGAGGAGCCCATTCAATATTCTACACAGGGCTATGAAATGGTGAGGCGCATGAACCACATTGTAAAAAGCTATGATACTACCCGTCCGGTAACGGCTGCTATGAATGGTGGTTTTTTTACTCCACTCAATGTTTCGGATGCAGTAGATGTAGTTGGCTTCAATTACAACATATCTGCGTATGACCCATACCGTAAGGCGCATCCCAATAAAGTATTAACCAGTTCCGAAGATATTTCTGCATTTCAAACAAGGGGCGAATACAAAACCGATAAATCAAAAAACATAATAGATTCTTACGATACCTGGGGTGCCGATTGGGGCAGCACTCAAAGGCATGGCTGGAAAGAAATTGATACCAGGCCATGGCTGGCAGGTTCATTTATTTGGACAGGTTTTGATTACAGAGGTGAGCCCACACCTTTTAAATGGCCATCGGTAAGTTCTTATTTTGGGTTGATGGATTTATGTGGTTTTCCTAAAATGGCTTATTGGTTAAAACAGGCGCAATGGAAGCAAGATGCCAATGTATTGCAAGTGGTGCCGCACTGGAACTGGCCTAAAGACAGCATTGGTAAAAAAATAAAAGTAATGGCACTTAGCAATGCAGACAGTGTTGTGATGCTGTTAAATGGTAAAAAAATGGGCGGCCAAAAAGTAGATAAATACGAAATGAATACCTGGTATATTCCTTATACAGCCGGCAAATTGGAAGCCATAGGATATAAAAATGGTAAAGTAATATCCAACTTCAAAACCGAAACCACCGGCGAACCGGTTGCCCTAAAATTGGAACCCTACAAAAATATTTTATTGAATGATGGATTGGATGCAATACCCATTACAGTAAAAGCTTTGGATGCAAAGGGTAGGGAAGTACCTACTGCCAATATGCTGGTGAAGTTTTCAATTAACAAAAATGCAGCCATTATTGGTGTGGGAAATGGCAACCCTACAAGTCATGAAGCCGATAAAGCTTCGCAAAGAAAATTATTCAACGGACTTGCCCAGGTTATTATTCAATCTAATGAAGGAGCAGAAGGTATGGTAGAACTAAGGGCAACTGCCGAAGGTATGAAGCCTGCCAGCATTTTCATTCCTATTAAAAATGTGCCGGCAATCCCGGCCTGGTAAAAAGTATTAATATTGCCCGAAGAACTGAACTATTTTTTGTTTCAGTGCTTCGGGCATATTACAGCGCTTCATGGTTTTTGCTTCCATAAAGTAAAGCGTTACATCACCCACATTAAGCAAATCACCGGCTTCATTATAAATCTCCGAATGAAAAATTATTTTATGCGCCGTGGGCAATTCTTTTAGGTTGGTCTTTACTGTTATAAGGTCGTCGTACTTTGCCGGCCTTAAAAACTTACTGTGAATATCTACTACCGGCATAATAATGCCCATTGCTTCAATATCTTTATAAGTATAGCCCAATTGCCGGATGGCTTCACTTCTGCCTATTTCGTAAAACTGAGCATAATGACCATGATAAACCACACCCATTTGGTCGGTTAAAGCATAGTGTATTCTTATATGTGTTTCGGAACTGTACAATTTGTTAATGTATAATTGGCAATCTATAATGTAAAATTGATAATGTATAATGCTTAATGGTCTATCGTACCACTTTCAACTCTCCACTTTCCACTTTCCACTTTCAACTTTCAACTCTCCACTAAAAAATCTATTTCCCCATCATGCCATCCACACTAATTTTGCCGGGGCCTATCAATAGCAAAGCCACATATCCGGTTAGATATAAAGTGGCCATTTCGCCTTCACCAAAAATATCGGCATTGTGAGCTTTAAACAAAGCCACACACATAGTTACTATTAAAGGGATAGTTGCTAAACGTGTAAATAATCCAATTAAAATAAATAAGGCACAAAAGAATTCAGCAAAAATTGCAAGACTCAAAGAAGCAGTTTGACCAATTCCCATAAAATTCATGAACTGCGATTTGTATTGTGCAAAGTTGGCCAATTTGCCATAGCCATGTTTCATCATTAAGCCGCCAAGGCCCAATCTTAAAATTAAAACGCCTGCATTAAAAGCGCCTGTTGTGTACGAGGTGGATGTTAGTTTTCCCATTGTTAATATTAGTTTGCGTAAAAATAAATAAATGCCATCAAATAGAAATCCACATGCCTGTATAAATTCTTTTTCCTTTTATCAATCCTTTAACAGGCAAATAGCAGTAGTTTCGTTTGTTTACATAATGCAACCAATATTCTTTTGGAATAATGTTTGCTTATTGGCGACAAAAGTTTTTGCATTCGACTAATAACTCATCCACATGATTCAAAAAATATCTTTGCTGTTGATTGCTGCAAGCATAACTACTGCAGTGTGTGCACAGCCTACTCATGTTATTACCGACCCTGAAAAAAAATACAAAGAAGCCAAAGAGTTTTTTGTAAAAGAACAGTATGCATTGGCCTATCCTTTAATTCGGGAGTTGAAAATGAACTATCCTGCCAATACCGCCTCTGACCATACTTATATTAACGACGATATTGAGTATTATTTTATCGCATGTCAGTTAAAACTCATGCAGGCATCAGCCGAAAATGAAGCAAGGGTTTATATAGCCGGTACCGGCAACGAGCCCAGGGTTCAGTTAATGAGTTATCATTTGGCGCATTACTATTTTTTAAAAGACGATTTTGAAAATGCCATCACCTATTTTGATAAAGCGGGATACGACAACCTGAGCAACGATGAAATTGCAGATGCAAAATTTGAAAAAGCCTATGCCCATTTCAATTTAAAACAGTTTACCGAAGCCGGTCCATTGTTTAATGAAATTCATCAACTACCCGATAACAAATATTACATTCCTGCTAATTATTATTATGGATTCATTAGTTATTACAATAAAAAATATAGTGAAGCATTAAAAGCGTTTAAGCTGGTAGAAACGCATCAAAACTATAAAGGGGTAGTGCCATATTATATTGCGGAGATTTTTTATTTCCAGGGGAAGAAGGAAGATGCTTTAAAATATGGTGAATCGGTTTTAGCAAGAGGTGGTTCTTTATATTACGAAAAACAATTAAAGCTGCTGATGGGGCAGTTGTATTTTGAAAAACAGGAATATAAAAAAGCACTGCCATTGCTGGATGATTATGTGAAGAATACGGCAAAAGTTTCAAAAGAAGTATTGTATGAACTGAGCTTTAGTTATTACAAACTGGATAATTATGAAAAAGCCATTGAAGGGTTTAAGCAATTAAGCAATGAGCGGGATTCAATGGGGCAAAACAGCATGTATTTATTGGGCGATTTGTATTTGAAAACAGGGCAAAAGGCAAATGCCCGGAATGCTTTTCAATACAGTGCATTCAACAGCAGCAATAAAGTTCAACAAAGAGTTTCAAGATTTAATTATGCAAAACTCTCTTATGAATTGGGGTACCAGGATGTAGCATTGAAAGAAATGAAAGGCTACGTGAAAGATTATCCTAATTCCGACAATGATGCAGAAGCAAAGGAAATAATGGTACAATTACTCACCAATACCAATAATTTTCAGGAAGCTTTAGCGATGTATGAAAGTTTTGGAACCCCCACTGCAAGTTTACAAAAAGCCTATCCAAGAATATTATACGGCAGAGCTATTGAGTGGTTTAATGACCAACAGTTGCAGGCAGCAGATGAACTTTTTAATAAAGTAATCAATCATTCGTTAGCAGGCAATCTGGTTTATTACGCAAACTTTTGGAAAAGTGAAATTGCTGTTCGTACAAGGCAGTACACAGATGCAATTCGCTATGGAAATATTTTTTTGCAAGGAAATGTGCCGGCTCAGGGTGAAGCCACTTCAACCGCAGCAAGATATAATATTGGGTATGGTTGGTTAAACAAAGAAGATTATCGCAATGCATTAAATTCTTTTGAAGCCGTTACAAAAAACTTAAACGCAGGTGCATCGGCTATGCAGCAGGATGCTTTTTTGAGAAGTGCCGATTGTTATTATATGCTAAGGGATTATACTAAGGCAAACAATATGTACGACCAAATTATTGGTCAGGCATTGCCAACCTCCGATTATGCTACCTATCAAAAAGCAATGATTGCCGGAATAAAAAATCCTTCGGAAAAAATTCGATTGCTCAATTCTATTTCAAAGCAATACCCGGCCAGCAATTTGATGCAGGATATAAATATGGAAATTGCATCTACTTATATAGCCGATGAAAAATTTGCAGATGCCATTCCATACCTTTCAAAAGTTCTTCAATCTAGCAACAATGGCTTAAAGCCAAAAGCATATTTGCAAATGGGATTGGCTTATTACAACAGTAACAACAACAAAGATGCTTTGACCAATTACGAATTGCTCATTCAAAAATTTCCGCAGTCAACCGAAGCAGCAGAAGCCATATCGGTTATAAGAGATATTTATGTAGAAGAAGGCAGGCCAAATGATTACGTGGAACTGATGAAGCGAAATGGAATGGCTATTTCGGTAAACGAAGCTGATTCGCTTACTTATACATCAGCACTGGTAAAATTTAATAACAACGACTGCAATGCGGCTATTACGGCTTTTGGGAAATATCTATCAACTTATCCCGGAGGAAACTATTCCTTAGATGCGGCTTACCTGCAAGGAACCTGTTATCAAAAAAATAAAGCATGGGCCGAAGCAGTAAAAGCGTATGAATTTGTAAATAGTAAAGGGCTTAGTAAATATTATGAAAGAGCTACTTTGGAAGCAGCAAGGATCAATTATTTTGAATTGAAAAATTATACCAATTCAAAAAAATATTTCGAAATGTTGCGTATCAATGCCGTAAACCAGGATGCTCAATTAGAAGCATTGCGTGGGCTGGTTAGAAGTTATTATTTGTTGAAAGATTTTACCGAAGCCAATTCTGCAGCTAAAGATTTGCTCACTAAAAAAGGTATTAGTACAGATGATAAAGCTATTGCGAATTTAGTATCGGGCAAGGCATTACAATTAGCCAACGATTATAATGCCGCAATTACCGCTTTTAAATCGGTAGCTGCAATCAATAAATCGGCTTGGGGGGCCGAAGCTCGGTATGAAATAGCAGCATGTTATTTTGCTCTAAATAATTTAGCCGGTGCCGAAAAATCGGCAATGGCGGTTATCAAAGAAACCGGCTCATACGATTGGTGGGTAACCAAAGCGTACCTTTTGTTGGGCGATATTTTTATGCAGCAAAAAGATTATTTCAATGCTAAAGCTACTTATGAAAGTGTTGCCAAAAATGCCAGTATTGCCGAATTGAAAACCGAAGCACAACAGAAATATGATAAAACTGTAAGTGAAGAAAGCGCAGGTTCTAAAATTGGAAATTAAAAATCAAAAATTCATAAGTAAAAATTGAACGATATTTTTTGTGAGTTTCAATATTTACTTTCTATTTCTTTTAATATGAACAAACTCATTTTAAGTGTAGGATTTATTTTTTTGTCGCTATTTTTATTTGCTCAAAAAGATACCACTAAAATTCAAACGATTGATATTACGTCGGCTTTCAGGCCCGTACTACGCAATGCTGTAAAAATAAATTTTTATGGGTCGCAACTACAAGCCGATACCAATCGTTCGGTTTTGAGTTATAATATTCCTCAACAAAATTTATTTTATGCCTATCAACCCATTACCTTAAAACCATTGGCATTGGCTCAGGATACCAATCTGTACTTAGGCGACAGAAATTTTGTAAAGCTGGGCTATGGGAATTATAAAACGCCATACCTGTCTGCAGGCTTAGGATTGGGAGATGGTAAAAAAGGCTTGCTGAATTTATATGTGGATTATATTGGCTCAAAAGGTAAGCAAATTGAACACCAGGATTATGCATTAATGAATTTAAAAGCCGCCGGAAGTTTGTTTACTCCAAAAAACGAGGTTTACGGCTCCGTATCCATCAGTAGCAGCGATTATAATTTATACGGCTACGATCATAATGTATATTCTTATGATAAAAAAGATGTACAGCAAAAACTTAAGGAAGGTGAATTGATGATAGGTATAAAAAACAGGGTTGAAAATGAATTGGGGATAAACTACAACCCATCATTAAAAATAAACGGATTCAGTAATAAAGAAAGGGCTAAAGAAACCACTGTTAGCCTGAATGCTCCTGTGAGTTACAAAATAAATGAAGCATTATCGGTCTCAGCTACCCTAAAAGCAGATTTTACCCGCTACAATGCAGATGATAACACAGGCGGTTATAAACTGAAGAACAGCTTATTTCAATTGGCTCCTGCATTGGATTACAATAATGAGTTTATAAAAGCTCATGTGGGTATTACACCGGTTTGGAACAACGATAAATTTGACTTTTTGCCCGATGTTTATGCCGAAGCAAAATTTGGGGAGAATGTATTTGTGGTACAAGGTGGATTGATTGGCCGGTATATCCTAAACACTTATCGCCATCTTTCCAGTGTAAATTCATACCTGTTAAGCATAAACGATTATAACAACACAAAAGAAATTGAATTGTATGGTGGTATTAAAGCTACCATGGGTAAACATTTTAGCTTTAGTGCAAAAGCCGGAGCCAGCAAATTCACAAATTTACCTTTGTTTATTAATGATACGGCTTTGGATGAAAAAGGCTTTTATGTAAGCAATGAAAGCAAACTGAATAATTTTAAAATTCACGGCGACCTTAGTTATATCATGCAGGAAAAATTTACTGTTACAGCAGGACTAACCTTTAATGGTTACACCGGATTAAAAAATAACGACAAAGCCTGGCATACGGTTCCTTTGGAATTGAATGGGTCTTTACGTTGGTGGGCCATTAAGAAATTGCTGCTTAAAGCAGACTTTATTATGTTTAGAGGAATTAAGTTTGTGAATTTAGCCGGCAATAGCCAGGAATTAGATGCCGGAAAAGATTTGAGTATAGGTGCAGAATATAAAATAAACAAACAATTTAGTGCATGGGTAAATGCCAATAATTTGTTCAACGATAAATACCAGCGTTGGCATCGTTACAATGTGTATGGTACCAATGTAGTGGGTGGTATTATTTTTCATTTTTAAGAATTACTTTTGCCGCAATGGAAAAATTGCTCGCTTTATATCTTTTTCAACATAAAATTTGCCCATTGCCTACAGTAGGCACTTTGCTACTGCAACCCGGTAATGCTGTTGCCTTGCAGGCAGATAAATTATTAAACGCACCAGCACCAAACGTAGTGTTTTCGGTAAGTGAGTATAATACCGAAGGCTTAGTACAATCTTTATCAACCGCACTCAATATCGATTCTACCTCTGCACGCCTAACCTTAGAAAATTTTTGTAAATCTATTCTACAAATGGGCGAAAATTCGGCAATAAAATTTTCAAATGCAGGTTCCTTTAAAAAGGATGAAAACGGGCAACTGTTTTTTGAGCCGGCCCAACCTAATGCAGCTTTTGTTCAACCCACTATAGCTGAAAGAGTTATTCATCCACAGGCTACTCATAGCATGTTGGTAGGCGATACGCATACCAATACTGTTGCTATGACGGAAATGTTGTCGGCTGAAAATCAAAAAAGAAGTTTAGCCTGGGCCTGGTGGTCAATAGGATTAGCTGTTGCGGCTGCATCAGTAATTGTTTTCTATTCAACCGGTAACAACGCTGCACATTTTGGAAATGCTAATAAAATTTCACCTGCTAAAGAACCGGCAGCTACTTATTCTATCGGTACAAAGTAGATTAAATTCATTTTCTTTGCAGCCAGAACTTTGTTAGTATGATTCATTATGAACAATGCCCGGTTTGTTCGGGAAAAAATATTCAAAATTTTTTAAGGGTTAAAGATTATACGGTATCAGGTGAAACTTATCCCTTGTATCAATGTAGCAATTGCAGTTTTGTATTTACACAGGATATTCCTTCGCAGGAGGAAATAGGAAAATATTATCAATCGCAAAATTATATTTCGCATAGCGATACTCAGCAGGGGCTTGTAAACAAATTGTATCATAAGGTAAGAAAAATTACGCTGTCGGGTAAACGAAAATTGGTTGCCGGCAAAACCGGTTTAACCAAAGGAAACCTGCTGGATGTAGGATGTGGAACCGGTGCCTTTTTAAATGAAATGAAATTGGCTGGTTGGCAAATTACAGGTTTAGAGCCCGATGAAGTAGCCAGGAAAAATGCGAATGACTTATACGCTATCAACCCAATGCCATCGCATGAAATTTTTAATTTGCCCCAAAGTAGTTACGATGCCATTACACTGTGGCATGTATTGGAGCATGTGCACCAGTTGAACGAATATGTGGCTCAGCTAAATAAATTATTGAAGCCTGCCGGTGTTTTATTTATTGCGGTTCCTAACTATACATCCGGCGATGCCCTTCATTATAAATCACATTGGGCGGCCTATGATGTACCCAGGCACTTATACCATTTTTCGCCCAATAGTATGAAATTACTCATGCAAAACCATGGCATGAATGTAAAGGCAATAAAGCCCATGTGGTTCGATAGTGTGTATGTGAGTATGTTAAGCGAACAATATAAAAATGGTAAAGGAAATATTATTAGTGCTGCATGGAATGGAATGCTTTCCAATGCAAAAGCACTCATCAATAAAGAGCGCTGCAGTTCGTTAATTTATATTATCCAAAAAAACTAATCGAGTTTTACTTCATACAATTTGCTCCATCTTTTACCGGTTACAAATAAATTTTTGCTGCTGCTATCGTAGGCAATGCCGTTAAAATAATCGGCTCTTGGATTGGTTTGTCTTTCTTTTGTGCCAAAGTCGGGGAAGTTTAAAATACCTTTTACATGCCCACTTTCAGAATCAATTTTTATGATAGAGCTGGTAGTATAAACATTGGCATATATCATTCCGTTTACATATTCCAGTTCATTGATATTTTCAATAGGGCCTTTGTCTGTTTGAACAGAAATGGTATTCAAAACCTTGAAATCTTCCGGGTTCACAAAATATAAATTCGCCGAACCATCGCTAAGAATAAGGTCTTTGCCGTTGTTGGTAATGCCCCAACCATCGTAAGGCCAATTAAAAGTTTTAATTGGTTTATTGATGTTGGCCGCATCATATACATAAACAATATTACTTTCCCAGGTAAGTTGATACAATTTACCATTTAAAAAAGTAATGCCTTCGCCAAAAATTTTATCGCTGCCCATGCTGTGCTTTTGCAGCACTTTGCCGGTTTTGTAATCGGTGATTCTTATGGATGAATTGGTATAATCTCCGGTAGATTCATATAGTTTCCCATTGTAAAATTCTAAACCCTGGGTATATGCACTGGTATCGTGTGGGTATTCCGAAATAATATTGAACCCAATATTTGCCGGGGCTGCAATGCCCGATGGAGGCGGTATTAAGCTTGGATCAGTTTCTTCGGTTTTGCTGTTGTTGTTACATGATAGAGCCATCGCAATAGATATAAATACGATAAGATATTTCATTCATTTAAATTATGCTGCAAAAATAGGCTTCCCTAATGAGTAGGCTGTTGTTTTTAATGTGTTTTCAAATAAAAAATTTGTTATAAAAAGAATTTGCCTTACATTTGAGCTATACCTCTGAGCCGATATTTACATTTTCCCCCAACTGATAAATAAGGCAGCTTTCCAATATTCATTTTTGAACAGTACCATTCTGTGTAATCACAGCCAATATTGCATTCGCATATCCTTTAAAAGATCATTTCTACTTACACAAACCTTACTAAGAAATGAAATTTTATTTTTGGCTATTCCTGTGTTCGCTATCCTGGATGTTTTCCAATGGGCAGCGTGTATGCGAAACAGATAAATACATTGCCTCCCTTCCCGGCTATTATTCTTCCGAAAGAGAATTTCCACCCAATGCCCCGCCAAGAGATACTACACCCAACGAAATAATTACCATTCCGGTAGTGGTGCATGTTTTATTCAACAACAAAGTACAAATGATTTCCGATGATAAAATTCTTTCTCAAATTGCTGCATTGAATGAAGATTTCAGAATGTTGAATGCCGATAAAATAAATGTTCCGGAAGTATTTAAGAACAAAGCAGCCGATGCAAGAATTATGTTTTGCCTGGCACAGGTAGATCCGCAGGGTAGGCCTACCACCGGAATTTTAAAACGATATACAACGGTTACAAATTTTAGAGAAGCCGATGCCATGAAGTTTAAAGCAAAGGGTGGCAGCGATGCATGGGACGCAAAAAACTATTTGAATATTTGGGTTTGCAGCATGTTTGGCAGGGCATTAGGTTATGCATCGTTGCCAGGTGGCGATCCTGCAAAAGATGGGGTAGTTATAAATTACGATGTTATTGGCAGAGGACAAGGCCAAAGGCAAAACTTTGATAAAGGCCGTACCGCCACTCACGAAATTGCACACTGGCTTGGGTTAAAACATATTTGGGGTGATGCAGAATGTGGCAGTGATGAAATTGCCGATACGCCGCCACAAACCAGTTATAATATTGGTTGCCCGGTTTTTCCTCGTCCTTCTTATTGTTCTGTTGATGGCAATGGCGATATGTTTATGAATTTTATGGATCTCACAAACGATGCCTGCATGTATATGTTTACCAATGGGCAAAAAAATAGAATGCGTTCGCAATTTGCAATAGGTGGGCCAAGAAATAGTTTTTTACGTTCCTACCGTTGCGATGGCAGTTTTGCCACCGGAGCTCCTTTGCCACAGGACTCTTTACCTGTAGCAATAGTTGCCGATAAAATATTGGTTTATCCCAACCCGGTACAAAACGAGTTGTGGGTGAAAAGCAATAGCCCGGCTACTTTACAAGGGAAAACTTTACAGGTTTTAAATACAGAAGGGAAATTGCTATTGACGCACCTATTGCAAAGCAATAAAGAAAAAGTATTGCTGAACCGTTTAACTCCCGGATTGTATTTGGTAAAAATTAATTCAGCCGAAGGCGTAAAGAGTTTTAAAATTGTAAAGCATTAAGCGGTTTTCTTTACCCAATTTACATTTCGCTTTTTTAAGTATTCCAGCACAAAGTCGAAACAGGCTTTGTGTTTTCCTACCAACTCCGGGGGGAAAACGCCTTTTTCTAAAAACAATTTTTTTGCAATAAGATTAACTGCTGCTGTACAGGTATAGCCGGTTGTACGGCTCATAGAAGCTGTTTTGGTTGCCGCATCGTATTCATCATATAAAAAGTATTCAACCGAAACTGTCTTGCCATCTTTGGTGCCTTTCAATTGTATGGTCATAATGGTAAATTCAGGCTCTTCGGGTTGTAACTTCCATGAATCAAATAAAATTTTAGAAGTGAATTGTAGCGGTGAAATTTTATTTCCGTTGAAATCCATTTCGTTTTCATTAAAGAACCCTGCCTGTTTTAAGGATAGTATCAACTCAATATGGCCGGGAAACCGCAAGGTTTTTTCCTTCATATCGGGTATATGTTTCATGGTGAATAAAATACTGCGAAGCCCATCAGTATTAAAAGCCTCTAAGGTTCCGGCATGTTCAAAATTTATTAGCTCTGCATCGCTCAATGCAGGCTTTGTTACAATGTGGCCATTTTCTACATATCGAGCAGGCCTGGTATATTCTTCAATAACATCAATAGGAGAGAAGGGTGCTTTGTATTCAAAAGGTTTGAATCTTATTTTTGGAAGACCACCTACCATACATTCAAAACTGTTTATCTGCATTTCTTCATTGTATCTACCTAAAACAAAATTGCTCATGCCCGGTGCAACGCCACAATCCACAATGGCCGTTACATTATTTTGCCTGGCCAATGCGTTTAATTGCAAGGCGTCTTCGGGAAAGAAAGAAATATCCACTACATTTTTTCCGGCATTAATTATGGCTTCCAAAGATTTATAGCCCATAAAGCCGGGTACAGCACAAACAGCCATATCAAAATCTTTCAATAAAGAATGATAGTTATTATAATCGCTTAGGTTTGTTTTTTGCGTTGCAATGCCCTTGTCTTTTAATAATGCAAGATTGGCTTCATTAATATCAAATGAGGTTACTTTGAATTGGGTAGATAAATCATTGGCTATGGTACGGCCTACCATTCCGGCGCCTAATATGGCAATATTCATGTAGTTGTTTTTAGAAATACAAGCTAATGAATTTAATGGAATTTTAATGGTAGCATTTTGTTATCGCCATTTCAAAAATGTGAATGCTGATTTTTAAGATGGTGAAGATGCTTTATGATTTATCATCGGATATCATAATAAGCATCACCATTTGCATTCTTGTCAAGTGTATCTTTATTTTAAAAAGCTTGCACAGAACTTATGTAAAATACTTCTTTCATTTACATCAGCAGCATTGAGTATAATATCAACTAAAAACCCCGACTTTCATCGGGGCTTTTAAAACTATTCTTTAATAAACTTTATTTTATGTGTTTGTTTAGTTTGTGTTTCTGTAACAATAGCAACATACAAACCGGGCATTAATGTATTTAAATTGATGGGTATTTGATTGTTACCACTAATTGTTTTTTGCAGAAGTTGTTGCCCCTTCAAGTTATAAATTTGAAGGGTTGCGTTTTGTAAAACAATATTAGTTTGCAGATGCATGGTTTCTTTTACGGGGTTGGGATTAATCAAAATTGTTGCATCAATCATTAAATTTAAAAGCCTTATTTCTGAATAGGTTGAGGCAGCATCTTTGTCTTGCACCTGCAATCGATAATAGTTTTTTCCATTGGCCGGCAGGTTGTCGTTAAAGCTGTATGAAGCACCCATTCCGTTTATGCCTTTGGCAGTTATATATCCAACCTCTGTAAAATTAACTCCATCAGCACCACGCAAAACTTTAAAACCGGCTACATTGTTTTCTGCAGCGGTTGTCCATTGCAGTAAGGATTTTTTATTTATTGCCTGTGCGGTAAAGTTTAAACCCGATACCGGCAAAACAGTAAAACTCCTCTGATACTGCAGCATCCATTCATATATATTCATGCCGTTTTCTTTAAAAGATGGATTGTAGGTTTGCGACCAGGCATCATGTGAATTACTGCTGAAAATTGTTTTTTTAGCCAACGGGTTTGGTGGCGAAGGCCGGTTGTTAATTAAACTTACTAAGTTGTTGGTAATGCTTACGTTTACCGTAGGATCTCCATTATTGTGAGTAGCCCAAACAGGCAGGTTGGAAATAGAGATATTATTAGCATAAGTTTGAGAAGCTTCGGTAGCACCACAAATAGGAACGGTGGCGGCAATTCTAGAAGCAAAGTTGGTATGATAGCCAGGATAGTACCATGCCGCAGCTCCACCCATACTTAAACCAGTTAAATAAATTCTATTAATATCAACTGGGTAGTTGGCCACTGCATAATTCAAAATATTATGTATATCATTTACACTCGGAAATCCGGTAAACTGTGGCGATAACACAATAAACCGATACGATTGTCCACCCGAAACAAAACTGGTAGGAAAGGTTCCTTCATTAATAAGCTTAGGTATTCCGTTTCTTAACACCAATGGTAAACTGCTGCTGGTGCCCTGGCCAATTTCACCATAGCCATGTACAAATAATATCAACGGATATTTTGCCATAGATGTTGGATAGCCCTGAGGGAGGTACTCATAAAAAGCTTTGGCAGCTTCTGATAATTGAATATATCGGGGAGTTTGAGTTTGGCCGGTTACCGGCTTTTGAGCAAGCACGCCTAACATAAGCATACCTGCCACTAAAAAATGGTTTTTCATCATTTGCCTGAACGAAAATTTAAAAATTACTAAATACTTCGTCTTGCAATTTCGGAGAGGTTGGGCAATTTAAAACAAATTCCGTACCATCTGCATTCAAATATCAATAAAATCACTTTTAAGCTCAAAAAAGAAAGCAATTGTGAGTAAATGACGATTAATCCTAACTTTAAAAGAAAAAAAATGAGCAATCGAAGATCATTTTTAAAGCAAACAGGTTTGTTGGCTGGCGCATTTTCAACCCAAAGTATTTTTAATGAGGTACATGCCAAAGATTTTGAACGAACATCTTTTAATCTATATTCTTCAGAAACAGAGGATGATTTTTGGAAAATGATTCAGGATGCTTATACCGTAAACCCCGAAATCATCAACCTCAATAATGGCGGAGTAAGTCCTGCACCTAAAAGTGTGCAATTGGCTTTGGAACGATACAATAAATTAGCAAATGAAGGCCCGTCGTATTATATGTGGCGGGTGATGGATAAAGGCCGTGAGCCGCTAAGACAAAAATTAGCCGAACTTGCCGGAACACTACCCGATGAATTGGCCATTGACCGAAACAGTACCGAAGCATTAAATACAATAATTTATGGTTTGCCCTTACAAAAAGGCGATGAAGTTATTGGTACCAAGCAAGATTACCCCAACATGATTAATGCCTGGCGGCAAAGAGCTTTAAGAGAAAGCATTGTTTACAAACAAATTAATTTTGATTTTCCTATTGAAGACGATGATAGCATTGTAAAAACCTATGAAGCAGCTATTACTCCACAAACCAAATTGATTCATATTACCCATGTAATAAATTGGGTAGGGCAAATAATGCCGGTTGCTAAAATAACAGCAATGGCTAAACGACATGGAATTGAAACCCTGGTAGATGGCGCACATTCATTTGGATTGCTCAATTTTAAAATCCCCGATTTGGGCTGCGATTATTTTGGTACCAGCCTGCATAAATTTTTATGTGCATCGGTTGGCAGCGGATTGCTTTGGATAAAGAAAGATAAAATAAGCAAAGTGTGGCCTTTGCTCTGCAACGATAAACCTCAAAGTGATGATATAAGAAAGTTTGAAACCATTGGCACCCGGAGTTTTCCAATAGAACAGGCCATTGGGGAAGCAATTAATTTTCACAATGCCATAGGCTCGCAAAGAAAACAAGAGCGTATTCATTTTTTAAAAAATTACTGGGCTTCGAAAGTTAAAGAAATTAAAGGCGTAAAACTGCATACATCTTTACATCCAAAATATTCCTGTGCTATTTGCGGTATCAGCATTGATGGCCTTACGCCCCAGGAATTAGATACAGCACTTTTTTCAAAATATAAAATACATACCGTGGCTATCAATAGGGAAAATATTCATTGTGTAAGAGTAACGCCCAATGTTTATACTAAAACTGAGCAGTTGGATATTTTAGTAAATGCCATTGCAAACATTGCACAAAAAAAATAACATGAAAGAAGTAGTGTGGGGTATTATAGGCTGTGGCAATGTTACAGAGCAAAAGAGTGGGCCGGCATTTAATAAAGTACCCAACTCAAAACTTTATGCAGTAATGCGTAGAGATATTCAAAAAGCAGCAGACTATGCCCGCAGGCACAATGTTCCAAAATTCTATGGAGATGCATACGAGTTGATAAATGATAAAGAATTAACTGCTATTTATATTGCTACACCTCCATCGAGCCACGAGCAGTATTGCCTGGCTGCTATTGCCGCCAACAAACCCGTGTATGTAGAAAAGCCAATGGCGCTAAATTATGATGCGGCACTTAATATTAAAAGAGCGGCAGATTTACATAATGTAAAATTGTCGGTTGCACATTACCGAAATGCTCAACCCTATTTTAATGCCATTAAAAAATGTTTGGAAGGTGGCAGCATTGGTAGGGTAGAGGAAGTTCAATTGCGTTTTTTAAGACCGGTACTATCAGAGATACAATTAAAAGAACCCGGCAAGGAATGGCGGGTAAATTCTGCCGTTTCAGGTGGTGGTTTGTTTCATGATCTTGCACCACACCAGTTGGGTGTTTTACTTTACTATTTTGGAGCGGTGGAGCATGCAGAAGGGATAGCTTCATGTACTCAAAAAAGCTATGCCGCACATGATAAGATAAATGCTCAAATAATTTTTAAAAACGGTATAAAGTTTACAGGCGAATGGAGTTTTAATTCTACGGAAAATACGGATGAATGTATAATTAAAGGAACCAATGGCAGTTTGCAATTTTCATTTTTTGAGCAACCCAATTTTTTGCTCAGCAGTTTCGGCAAGATTGAAAAGAAATCTTTTCCTGTTATACAACATGTGCAGCAGCCAATGATTGAAAAAGTAGTTCAATATTTTTTAGGGAGAGCACCTAATCCATGCAGTGCCGATGAAGGAGTAGAAGTGATGCGATTAATTGAAGCTTGTACCAAATAACAATTGCTTTTGGCAAACCAAAAGCAATTTAATTGATGCAAAAATGCTGTGGAAATTTAAACTATCTGGCTTTTTAAAAAGCCTTCAATAGCATTGCAGGGAACCATAAACGGTTTTTCATCGATCACTATATCGAGGTTAGAGCCCGAAACAGTATAAGCACCTACTATGCTTTGACCAAAAAAGCTAACAGAAAAGTTGCCGGCCTTTTCATCGCCTGCAAAATTGCCACTTTGTTTTTCAACTGCTTTTTTTGCTTTCTCTAAAATTTGAGTTGATTCGCCTGTAAACGGAATCGAAAATGTACATGCTGCCATGCCACAAAAATAAGGACTAAGCATTAAAACAAATGCAGCTTCCTCAAATAGTGAAATTAAAATGCATATTCATTTTTTTGATTATATGGATTATTTTTCAGACTTTAGTAGCACGTTTCTAACTCCTTTTACAGTATTCCATTTCTTTGATAAGCCTCCCGCAACATCATTCCGGCAAATAAAAGCTTACAGCATCAATATATTTTGATGAGTTCTAACCATGTAAACATATTATTATGCCATACCAGTATGATGTTTTTATTTCTTACAAACGTGGAAGAATAAATGAGCAATGGCTCAATGAAATTTTTTTCCCTTTTTTTGAAAATTATCTCGACAATGAATTGTCTGAAACTCCCAGGATTTTTATTGATAAAACCGGCCTAAGTCCAGGCGTAAATTTTAGCAATGAACTCTTTAGAAGTTTAATGAACTCCAAATGTATGCTGTCGATATGGAGCCCTCCATATTTCCGCAAAAGTGAATGGTGCGTAAAAGAGTTTTTAACCATGCAGTACAAGCAGGAGTTTTATAAATTAAATGCAGGCACCATGCCTCGTACTTTAATTTGGCCCATCTTATACAGAGACATTGAGCCAATGCCCGATATTATTAAACATATCAATTACCTGGATTATAGCAATTTCAATGTGGTAGGAGAGGCATTTTCAAGAAGTGAAAAATATCTGCAATTACAAGAAAAGTTGCAGGATGATATTGCAAGCTTAGTAGAGATCATCAACAATGCACCACCCATGGATCCTTTGTTTGAAACACCCGAAGGTCAGGAACAAACTATTAAAGCACTTACTACCTATTTTGAAAATAAGGGCGGTGAAGTAGTAGAGCATTTTCAAAAACCCATATCATGGTAAACAATAAGAAAATTGCCAGCAGAATAATCACTTTCTATTCTTACAAAGGAGGTGTTGGCCGTTCTATGGGTATGGTGAACGTAGGCGTAGTAATGAGTATGTGGGGTTATAAAGTTTTATTGATTGATTGGGATTTGGAAGCCCCGGGCCTGGAAAATTATTTTTGCCACCATATTGATGTAAAAAGCAGCAAAGAGAATAATGGATTAATTGATTTGCTCGATTTAAAAAATAAATGCGATGAAATATTGGTAGAGGAACTCCCCTGGAACGAATACATACAAACAATTCAGGGGAATACTTTTTCGGTTGATATGATATCTGCCGGAAAAAGAGACGAAAACTATTTCAATAAAGTGAGGCAGTTTGATTACGCAGGCTTTTATAATGAATCGGGTGGAGGCGACTACATTGAAAATTTAAGAGAATACTGGCTCGATCATTATGATTTTGTTTTAATTGATAGCCGAACCGGCCTTACAGATAGCAGCGGTATCTGTTCTATTCACATGCCCGATATTTTGGTGGTAATGTTTACCCCAAATGAACAAAGTTTTAATGGCGTAAAAGAAGTGGCTCAAAAAGCAGTGGCAGGACAAAAGCAGGTAATCTACGATAGGTTTAGGTTAAGGGTGCTGCCTATTCCATGCCGAATTGAAAATGCCGAAACACAGTTGTTAGACGAATGGATGACCCGTATTTACAAAGAATCGGAACCCATGTTGGAATGGTTGCCAAAGAGTGAAACAAATCCTGCTGAATTTGCCGTATGGCCATCTGATGTTATTGGGCAAATACGCATTCCCTACAAAGCCTATTATTCTTACGGCGAAAGATTGGCTGTTGTAGAAAGAGGAACCAGCGATCCGCTTGATCTTGGATTTGTGTACGAAAGTATTGCTGCTGTATTGGTGAACGATTTACAGCAAATTCATTTACTCAAAGAAGCCCGGGACCTGCTAATAAAAAAAGCAAGAGGCGAAGATATTGTTGATTACTCCGAACTGGAGAAAAAATTTGCAGATGAGCAAGATCTAAAATTTAGGTTACAGGAAGAGCTAAGAAAAAAAGAAAGCTTCATTGAAGAAAAACAACTACAATCAAAGAAAAGAAAAACAAATTTAATATGGATTGCAGCCGCCAGTGCCATTGCCATTGCTGCAATTTTTTATGCAGCAGGAACATTTAACAAGAAGCCAATTGTTAATCAAAATAATCCAGTAGTGAAAGCCCCTGATTCATTAGAAAATCCTAAGATTGATCTTGCCATTGATTTTGCTACAACATACTCTACTTCAAACCTACAAACCGACCTGGGCTTTAATATGCAAATGGCAGAAAAGTATGTTGAATTGTCGCCAGCTTACCAGGATAGTTTTAAAGACATAAAAGAAAAAATTGAATTTGCCATTTCTTATCGCTTTCAGGAACTGGCCGATTCTTTTTATACTTCCATGCGAACAAAACCCCCTACCACAGCAGGTTTGTTAAGCGATAGTATTCAAACTTTTGGCAACATAAAAAATCCCTCTGCAAAAATTATTTTGAGCAGGCTTTCCAATAAAAAGCAAATTACCAACCAGCCGGTTGATAGTAGTTTTGATTTGCAAATAGTGCCCAAAGGATTTTTGGTTACTTACAGGGTTAATGGAAATAGCCTGCCTGATATAAATAGAAATTTTAAAAGAGTTGTTACTAATGATGCTATCAACTACAACAAACATTTTAAAATTACCGACTACTCGTACGCTGTTATTGATAGCATTGCTGAAAAAGTAGTACTGGAAAAAATAAATGTTGCGTTGCTTATTTGTAATGGAATTTCTAAAAATGAATATGCAAAAATTAGCGGATTGCCACGTTTGCTAAAGGGAAACTCGAATTTGAGTATAATCACAAAAATGAATTTTACCGCAAGTTCAGATAAGGCCTCACCTTTTTATTTTAATGAGGCCGGAATTAAATACAGCGATGCTTCTGTTTATAAAGAATCATTAATGCTCCAGGAATATATATACAAACTTACCGGCAGCAGGTTGCCTTTGCAATTGCAAAGAAGCGGTAGCAAAAAATATATCAATGCCTATTACTGTGCTACAACCTTCGACAAATCAAATATTATGCAGAAGTACTAGCAAAACAAAACTTAAACTCCTAAATAAACTTTTATGAGTATTTCTAAAATTAACATTAAGGGAAGTCAACAAATTATTTCGAATACTACAGCCGACGATCCATTACAGCCGGTTGCATCTTTTTCTGTTGGCTCATCATTAAGAGCATCTATAGAAAGCTATGATATAGAATTAAAGAAAGACGATGTTGTTGAAATGGTATTTGAGGATGGCACAGTGTGGTATGGAAATGCCGATACGCTTGAAGATGTTTTTCCGGAAGCTTTGGACACTAATCGGTCTGGCGAAATGGGCTTTACTTTACCATCAACTTTAGACAATGACAGTACCGATAGAAGCCTGGTAGGCGATGCTGTATTAAAACTGTTTAATGTTTTTTCCAAAAAAAAATTAAGTACCGAAATTAAAAAACTGGCAGAAGACCTTGAGAAAAAGCAACTCGACAATATGAGTGGGCTTTATAAAGTAGATAGCAGTTATCATCTTTCTGCATTTAATGCATCCGAATCCGATAAGCCCTGGTTCTTGTTTTTACATGGCACTGCTTCATCATCATCAGGCTCCTTTGCCGAATTGGTTGGCTCCGATCTTTGGCAGTATATTCATACCCAATATGCAGGGCAGGTACTGGCTTTTCAACACGAAACGCTTACCAAAAGCCCTTTGCAAAATGTTTTCGAACTGTTGGAACAGTTGCCTAAGAGTGGAGCCTTGCATATAATTTCACATTCCCGTGGTGGTTTAGTAGGCGAAGTGTTGGCAAGGTTTTGCAATGGCAGCGAACTCAATAAAGGCTTTGATGCTAATGAAATTGCATTGCTCAAAAAAGAAGACCGTAACGATGATTTAAAATATATTGCTGCTATTGAAACTGCAATGAAGGACCGAAAACTTTTTGTAGAAAAATTTATTAGGGTTGCATGCCCTGCAAGTGGTACAACACTTGCTTCCGGTAGGCTCGATAATTTTTTTAACGTAAGCATAAATCTTTTGGGGCTGGCAACCGGAGCCGCTGCCAATCCTGTTTTTATTTCATTTAGAGCCTTGGCTTCGGCAGTTATCAATTGCAAAAACGATGTGAACACTTTACCCGGATTGGAAGCAATGAGCCCCGATTCGGTTTTTATAAAAGTGCTCAACAATCCTTCTGGCAAAGTGGTGCTCGATAATCCATTGGCCATTATTTCGGGCAATTGCAAAACCAAATTTAATTTGAAAGCCTTGCTCATTATTGCCAGCCGAATTTTCTTTCAAAAAAATAACGACCTGGTAGTAAATACTGCCTCCATGCACAATGGCACTCAACGCTTAACCAGGGTACAATATTTTTTAGATGCCGATACCAACGTAGATCATTTTCACTATTTTAAAAATTCCGATACACAAAAGGCAATGCTCGATGCATTGAAAACTGTTGCTGATAATGCTATACCCGGTTTTCAATTGCTTCAAAAAGATGATGAAGTTTTAGACAGGAATGCAATATTAAAACTCGAAGGCGGCCAGGTGCATCCCGAACCTGTTACAGGTACAAAGCCTATTGTTGTTATACTACCGGGCATTATGGGTTCCAATCTTTCATACAATGATAATTTGATTTGGATCAATTACCTCCGCTTTCTTGCAGGCGAATTGGGGAAAATTGAAATTAAATCGCCCAATATTGAAGCACCCTCACTTATTAGAACCTCCTACCTAAAACTGGTAAAATATTTACGCAATTCTTATGATGTGCTGGTGTTTCCATTTGATTGGCGATTACAACTAAATGAATCCGCCGGCTTATTTGCCAAAAAAATTGAAACATTATTAACCTACAATCAACCCATAAAATTAATTGGCCATTCCATGGGAGGTGTTTTAGTAAGAGATTTTATGGTTACCCAACCTGCTACCTGGAAAAAACTAAATGAGTCGCCCGGTTTTAGATTGATCTTCCTGGGTTCGCCATTGGGCGGTTCATTTAGAATACCATCTGTTTTGTTTGGTAACGATGCCATTATTGATAAGCTAAGTAAGATTGATATTTTCCATAGCAAGCGAGACCTGTTGGAAATTTTTATACAATTCCCCGGCTTGCTGAGTTTGCTTCCTTTTAGTACCGATTCCGACAACGATTTTGCCAATGCCGCTGTTTGGAAAAAAATGAAAGATGCCCATGGCGACAAAGGTTGGCCCCAGCCCGAAACTAAAGACCTTGCCAATTTTAAAGCCTATAGAGAAGGAGTGGCAAAAGGAATGAAAGATGAGTTTTACAACAACGCCATTTATATTGCAGGTAAAGATAAAGCAACACCTTGCGGCTATAGGATAGATGAAACATCTAATGGAAAACAATTGTTTTTTTTAAGTACCGGCGAGGGCGATCAAAGTGTAACCTGGGATACCGGTATCCCTCCTGCAATGACCGCAAATGATAAAGTATATTTTGTAAATGTTTCGCATGGTGCATTGGCCAACGAGCCCATACTATTTAAAGGCATTGAAGAGTTGTTGCTGTATGGAAGTACTACCCAATCAATGTTTAGTAAAACAAGGCCGGTAGTAAGGGGTTCACAAAAATTATTTAAATCGCCTGTAATAGACGATATGGATCTTTCACCACTGGCCATTGAAAATACTTTGCTAGGTTTAACAGCACAGGAAACCGAAATGACCATACAAACCGAATTGAATGTATCGGTAGTAAATGGCGACTTAAGATATGCAAGTTACCCTGTATTGGCCGGCCACTTTTTAAACGATGGTATTACCAGTGCCGAATGGCATATTAACCGTTGGTTAAATTATACATTGAGCGACCATCATAAGCTAGGCATTTATCCGGGTATAATAGGAAGTAGTGAATTGTTTTTAAAAGAAAGCAACAGTGGCTTTACCGGAGCATTAATAGTTGGGCTGGGTTCGCCCACACAGTTTACAGCTTATGAACTCACACAAACCATACAACAGGGCGTAAGCAAATACCTGCTTGATATATTAAAATGCGGCGTAGATAAAAATAGAAAAAATGGAAAAATAGGTCTCTCATCACTGTTAGTGGGCAGCGGTTATGGTGGCCTTACCATTGAAAATGCTGTAAGGGCAATTATTCAGGGTGTACAAAACGCCAATTTGAAAATAAGCAGCCTCAGTGAGGCAGCCATGCCCGTGATAGAAAATCTTGAGTTTGTAGAGTTGTATGAAGATAATGCACTGAATAGCTTTTATTCATTGCGAAGAGTAGCTCACGAAAACGATGGTCAATTAAAATTGAATGTATGTGGGCAAATCAATACAGTATTGGGTAAACGAAGAAGAATTATGATGAGTTCGGGTGAGTTTTGGTGGAATAGAATTTCTGTTAAAGTAGAATCGCCAATCAATAGCATCAGCAGACAACCTTTTGTATATACAGCATCTACCGGGGCTGCCCGTGATATGGCAAGAACCATTTTTGTAAACCCTTCTTTAGTATCTGAAATACTTGATGAAATATCAACCAGCAATAACTGGAGTAAAGAATTGGCTAAAACAATTTTTGAATTGCTAATACCCAACGATTTTAAAGAACAATTAAAACGCAGGAGCAATACCATTTGGATATTAGATGAATCTACTGCATCGTATCCCTGGGAGCTGCTGCAAGACAGGGTTTCTGAAGCTAGACCCTTGTGTGTAAATGCCGGTATGATAAGACAGCTAAGTGAAAAGGAAGGCGACTTTAGTATTAAAAATGTTTATGAAAACAATGCATTGGTTGTGGGCGACCCTTTCTTAAATGGTTTTATTACGCAATTGCCCGGTGCCTATGCCGAGGCTGAATTAGTTACAAAATTGTTTAAAGAAAATCAGTTTAATGTTACCGATAGTTTGAAAGAAAAATCGGCTCAAATTATTAATAAGCTTTTCTCCAAAGATTATAAGTTGATTCACCTGGCCGGGCATGGCTTGTATAATGCTAAAGACCCTGCTGCATCGGGTATGGTAATTGGCGATCATGTTTTTTTAACCACTGCCGAAATTGCACAAATGAGTGCAATCCCCGAATTTGTTTTTGTAAACTGCTGTTACCTGGGCAAAACAGAAGGCGGCGATGAAACTTTGTATAGACAACGCTATAAATTGGCAGCCAATATCGGCACACAATTAATAAAAAATGGTGTGAGGGCTGTAGTAGTAGCAGGATGGGCAATTGATGATAGAGCAGCTCATGAATTTGCAAAAGTGTTTTATTCCTGCATGTTTGCCGGGGATAGCTTTGGCGATGCCGTGCGAAAAGCAAGAAGGCATTGTTACGATAAATTTGGCAGTAACAACAATACCTGGGGTGCTTATCAATGTTATGGTGATCCGTTTTATCAGTTTGACACCCGTCATTCAAATAAGGTTGATAAAGAAAATTATGTAATTGCAGAAGAAGCCGAAATAGATTTGGAAAACCTGCGTACTGCCATTGAAATGGGGCAGGAAACAGATTTAACGGCGGCAGAAAAATTGAATAACATCAGCAGATTTGTTGACAAAGCTGGTATAAGAAACGGTGCCATCACCGAGTTAGAAGCTTTTATATTTTCCGATTTAATGAGCTATGAAGATGCACTCAACAAATTTGATACTTTGTTGAATATGGAAGATGCACATTTTTATGTATCCACATTGGAATCTTTTTGCAATTGCAAGGTGAAAAATAGTATTACCCTTGCCGGAAAAAATATTATCAATAATCAAAAGGCAATTGAAGCTATCGATAAAGTTGTAGCGGAATTGCTGAACCTTTTGTACATAAGTCCAACTGCCGAAAGGTATAGCTTGCTGGGCAGTACATACAAACGTAAATCTATGTTATATAATACTTTTGAGCTAAAAGAAGATTCCTTAATTGCGGCTGCATTTAATTATTGGAAAGCTTCAGAAAAAAACAGAGAGGCCAAAATATTTTATCCGCTTACCAATTGGTACCTCATTGAATTCTTTTTAGTTCAGTATAAGAAACGTAAGTGGGGAAGTGCAGTTAAAGTTGGTGATGAAAAATTTCAAATTCCATCTTTAAATGGAGCATTATCTCGTTTATGTTTAGAAAAGAAAAGCCTCAGCCGAAATGCACGTAAAGGAATTTCTTATAATGAAATGGCTTCCGGTTTGAATATACGTTTTTGTGAAATGGTTCTCGACTCCGATTCTTTTTCTGATAAAGATTGGGATGCACTGCTAAATGATTACAGGATTCTTTGGAGTATTATTTCTACCAACGCAAAAAAAATGTCGGAGTTAGAACAGTTGTCATTTGTAATGGAACTATTGAACGGAATCAATTCCAAAAAAATGGATAATCTTCATAACCGAGTTAAAAAGTTAAAAGAAGGATTAGAGAAACTAATGGAAGAGTTTTAGATGCCGGTTAAGGGTTATACCATATTACATGGTACATACATCCTGTTTTTGAATAGATATTAAAATGAGTTTTTACAACATATATGCCTTATGGTACTGCAAGAAAGCATTCATTAAATAATTTAAAATTTCATTTTATGCCCACCGTAATGCTTCCACCATCAAAACCCAGGCTTTCAGCCGAAAAACTTCGCAATGCCATTGCATCTTTTAACCTCGATAGAAACAAGTATCCATTGGCATTAATTGGAATTAGGTCCTATTATTTAAACTCAATGGGAAAACAGCATAAGAACGACAGAGGTATTTATGATGATGCCATATTTATAGATACGCCCAATGTAACTGTGGCATTTAATGCCAATACCGATCCTTCTGTAGTAAAAACCGGAAGAGCCGTTTTGCAACCTGGAATTTATTTTGCTTATAAGTTTGATGTTCATTATGGAAAGTCGGCACAGTATCCCGCAATTTGTCAAAGATTGGGCAATGTAACTATTTTAAGAGATGGTGCAGTGGTTATAGAACAAGGAAGCAGGTATGGAATAAATATTCATAAAGGAGGCATTAAAACCACCAGCAGCGAAGGTTGCCAAACCCTTCCACCCGGGCAATGGAATGCATTTTATGAACTGGCAAAAGCAGAAGCAAAACGCTTATACGGCAACGAGTGGAATAAAAAAATAATACCCTACATTTTAATAGAGAATACAGGACAATTTTGAAATTCCGATTATTAAATTGCATTGGTTTTATAAAGGCAAAGGAGCGAATTGATTGGCTTCTTTGCCTTCTTTGCCTTTTCTTTTATTGTTTATTCCTTAAAATAGGTTTACACAAAATTGTGTAAACATTACCAATTCCCTTGGGTACTTGTTACGAAAGAGACGTGCAGGTGGTTTCGGGAAAATAAGATGTATAAAATTTAATAGAATGAAACAAAAAATTACAAGGGCGAAAATGATGTCCTGCTTACATTTGAGTTGGTAATCCAATTGAAAATTTTATTTTTCTCGTAAATACTATTGCCGCAATTGATATTTTTTAACCGTTACATTAAACAGTTGATTTTATGTGTGATTTTTTTTGGTATGAGTAGGAGGGATTGCATATATTTGGGAGTT
>DEHT01000088.1:0-993 GCA_002352045.1 Chitinophagaceae bacterium UBA2793
TATATCAAATCGTTTTTTGAGCGGGAGCCAAGCATCAAATCATTCAAAAAACAATTGAATAATGTGTTGGGTTTTTCACCCGGCGATATAAGCCTATACAAAACAGCATTGAGCCACCGCTCCGTAAGAGAAGGTGCCGATGAAAACAATGAACGCTTAGAGTTTTTGGGCGACGCAGTGCTGAGTTCCATTATTGCACATTATTTGTTTAGAAAATATCCCTACAAAGGCGAAGGATTTTTAACCGAAATGCGCAGCAAAATGGTGAATCGCCAAAAGCTTAATGAAATAGCTTTGAAAATGGGCCTGAAAAAAATTACCTTTTACAATAAGTTTGACAATGCTCTTAAAATATCGCAAATTTTCGGCAATACTTTAGAAGCCTTAATCGGCGCTGTTTATTTAGACAAGGGATATAGGAAAACCCAAAGCTGGGTTGAAAAATATATAATACTTCCGCATTTATATACCGACGACCTGGAAGCTATCGAAATCAATATAAAAAATAGGTTGTACGGCTGGGCCAATAAAAACGGCAAAGCATTAGAGTTTGAAACTTTAAGCGAAACCATTGAAGGCGGCAGAAGAGTTTTTATTATTGGAGCAATGGTAGATGGCGAATTGGTATCGCAGGCAAGAGGGTACAATAAAAAAGATGCCAGCCAAATAGCTGCACAACAAGCGGTAGAAAAATTGGGGTTATAGAATTCGTTTGCGTTTCTCGTTCTTTTGGGTAGTTAATTTTTTATAAAATTGTAAGTATCTACAACTCCCAAACGAAAAACGCATAACGCAAAACGAATAAACGACCAACCACAAACGACAAACGAATAAAGGAGTTAAAAAATGAAATTCGGGATACTTGGAAGTGGAAGCTGGGGAACTGCCCTGGCAAAAATTTTAACCGACAACGGGCAAACCATTTATTGGTGGAACCGAAGTGCAACAGCCATTGAACAATTTAAAACCCGAAGCCACAATCCGCAATACCTT
>DEHT01000088.1:1159-10425 GCA_002352045.1 Chitinophagaceae bacterium UBA2793
GGTTATTTTAAAACCCCTTATCTCAACACCATAGTTAATAAAGATATTTATGGCGTGCAGTATGCTGCCATTTTAAAAAATATTTATGCCGTAGGTGCAGGCATTGCCCATGGGTTAGATTATGGCGATAATTTTTTAAGTGTATTAATTGCCAACAGTGCCGATGAAATGGCCGGCTTTCTCCGCAAAGCAGGCATCATCAATGCAGAGGTTGGTTATATTGATCATAAAAAAAATGCCGACTCAAAAAACGGGCACCACAATTATGCCGCATCGGTTTACCTTGGCGATTTGCTGGTAACCTGTTACTCGCTGCATAGCCGCAACCGAACTTTTGGGAACATGATTGGCAAGGGCTATTCGGTAAAAGCTGCCCAATTGGAAATGAGCATGGTGGCCGAAGGTTATTTTGCCAGCAAATGTATGCAACACCTCAACCAAACCGTAATGGCCGAAATGCCCATTGCACAAACCGTTTACGATATTCTTTGGAATGGCTTAAATGCAAATGAAGGTTTTATTAAGGTGGAGGAGGAGTTGGTGTAGCTATTCTTCAAAAAACAATTCCGCTGCAATTCCATCGGCTAAAAATTTGCTCTTCGTATTCAACCGAATAAAACCTTCTGAAATATCCTCCAGTTCAATATTGATAAAAGGCTTTGCATGTGTAATCAGTTGATCCGAATATTCTTTCCCGAATTTTTTTGAGAATTCATTGAGGTTGATGCCTTCAATAGTTCGCAAACCAATCATAATGTATTCATTCATTTGCTGAGCGGGGGTAAGTATCTCTTCTTCTTGAGGAAGAATATTTTTTTCAATGGATTGAATGTAAAGCGCATTGTTGGCTACATTCCATCTCCTGGTTTTATTTCCATCATAACTATGAGCCGAAGGGCCAAATCCATAGTAGGGTTTGCTTTTCCAATAGCTGCTGTTGTGCTTGCTGCGGTAACCCGGTTTTGCAAAATTGCTGATTTCGTATTGCTCATAGCCATTTTTATTCATAAGTGCCTGTAAAATTTCAAACTGATCTGCCTGTATGGATTCATCTACATTGGGCGATTTATTTTTATCAATTAAATAATACAATGCAGTTTTATATTCCACCGTTAATGCGTAACAGGAAATGTGGGGAATATTTTTTTCGAAAATAATTCCCACATTTTTTATGAGATCATCATTGCTTAATAATGGAGAGCCATAAATAAGGTCAACCGAAAAATTTTGAAAACCTGCAGCCTGTATTTGGTCAATGCTTTGTAAAGACTGTGCGGCATGGTGAGCCCGGTTCATCCATTTTAACTCTGCTTCATTAAAAGATTGTATGCCTAAACTTAACCGGTTAATACCTGCTTGTAACCATGCTTGCAATACAGTAGGGTTAATATCATCGGGGTTGGCTTCTAAAGTAATTTCGGCATCTGTTACGATAGAAAATTTTTGCCGAATGGTATTTAAAATTTTTTCTAATTCGGGCATTGATAATAAGCTGGGTGTGCCACCTCCAAAATAAATGGTTTCAATAAATTCGTTCTTATCAAAAACGGGGGTTAAAATTATTTCTTTGCAAATAGCTTCTACCATTGCCGCTTTTTGCGAATGATTGGTTGAAAAATGGAAATTGCAATAATGGCAAGCCTGTTTACAAAAAGGAATATGGATGTAAATGCCCGCCAAAGGTTGTAGATTTGATTGTTATAAAAATATGCTGAACCCCTTCTTTAAAAAAATACTGTTTTTATGCTGTACAGTCTGCTGTATGGTTTCTGCAACAAAAGCACAGCAAAACAATTTTTCATTAGTAGTTCACCCGGCAGGCAAAGATAGTAGCTTTCATTTGGCCGCTCTTGGTTTGCAATCAAAATTTGCGAGCAGCGAAGCGGTAGCCAAATATATTGCAGCGTTGACGCAAACGCTTGCTGCTAAAGGTTATCCCGCTGCATCGGTAGATAGTGTTTTTACAGTTGGAAACCAAACCAATATTATTTTATTTACCGGGCCAAAATACAATTGGCTTCAACTTAGTACATCCGGAATTGATAAACCTGCATTAAATGCAGCAGGTATCATTGAAAAAGATTTTGTAAACAAACCGGTAAATTTTTCAAAACTACAAAACCTGCAAACCCGGCTGTTGAATTATTTTGAAAAAACAGGCTATCCTTTTGCTACCGTTTTTTTGGATAGCATCGAATTGCAGAACGATCGAATGAAAGCAGTGCTAACCGCACAAAAAGGGGTATTGTATCATATAGACAGCATAAGGATTTTTGGAAATTTAAAAATAAACAAAGGTTTTTTGCAGCGATACCTTCAAATTAAAAACGGCAGTATTTACAATAAGGAAACCCTGCAACAGGTTGATAAAAAAATGATGGAGCTTTCTTTTGTAACGCCATTGCAAGGCTCCGACCTAACCATGCTGGGCAGCGGCTCTGTTTTAAATGTATATGCCGATGCTAAAAAAGCAAGCCAGGTAAATTTTTTAGTTGGATTTTTGCCTGCTTCCAATGAAAGCAAAAAATTGCAGGTAACCGGTGATGTTAACCTCGATTTAAAAAACCTGCTGGGCAGTGCGGAAGAGATATTGGTAAAATGGCAGCAGTTACAACCCAAATCGCCCCGGCTAAACCTGGGTTTTACAAAACCCTATATTTTTAATTCGGCCTTTGGCATCAATTTTTTATTTGACCTGTTTAAAAAAGATTCCAACTTTTTACAAGTGAATGCACAAGGTGGAATACAATTTGATATTGCCAATAATCAAAAAGGAAAATTGTTTTTGCAATGGCAAAACAATCGCCTGCTTTCCGGAGGCGTTGATACCAATTATATTAAACTGTATAAACAGTTACCCATCAATATTGATCTTGGCTCGGTGAATGCAGGGTTTAATTACGAGTTACAAAAAACCGATTATAAATTTAACCCAAGAACCGGCAATGAGCTAAACCTTATTACAACCGTAGGAATAAAAAAGCTGAAGCCAAACAATGATATATTAAATATTAAAGACCCCAATTTTAATTATGCTTCGCTGTACGATTCCATAAAACCGAAAAGCTATCAATTAAGGATTAGGTTAAATGCGGCGCATTATTTTGCATTGAAAAAAAGAGCAACGGTTAAAACTGCTATCCAGGGTGGATATTACAGCAGCCCGAATATTTTTAGAAACGAGTTGTTTCAAATTGGCGGCTACAAATTACTGAGGGGCTTTAATGAAGAAAGTATTTATGCTAGTCGCTATGCCGTGTTTACGGCAGAGTATCGCTATATTATTGGCCTTAATTCTTATTTGTTTGCTTTTGCCGACCTGGGTTTTACAAAAAACAAGTACTTATCGGTAGATGTAAATAATCAGTTTACGGGTGCAGGCCTGGGTATTATGTTTGAAACCAAGGCCGGCTTATTAAATATTAGTTATGCAGTAGGCAAACGAAACGATGTGGATTTTAATTTAAGAGAAGCATCTAAGCTTCACTTTGGCTATATCAATTACTTTTAATCAAATGATGCAAAGCATTATTTTTGCTAAAAATTTACCGGCTTTTGAGAATACTGTTTACCATTTTACTTTTAATTTTTTGTAGTTGTTTTTCAAATGCACAACCAACCGATAGCACTGCTATAAAAGACAGCAGTGCTGTAACCGTTCCTAATACGCAGCGGATTGCGGTGCTTGAAAAGCTGAATAATATATTGAAAGAAAATAAATTTCTCAATACTCAATCTGCACCTGTAGCCCTGTACGAGAAACCACGCAAGCCGCTAAATGAGCATACTGTTTTTTATATATTGGCCGGTATCTTTTTATTTTTTGGCATAATAAAGTCGCTGTTCGAAAAATATTATTCCACCATGTTTCGGGTGTTTTTCAATAGCTCATTGAGGCAAAATCAATTGACCGATCAATTGATGCAATCCACTGTGCCTGCTTTATTTTTCAATATACTATTTGTATGCACAGCGGCATTATTTACCTACTTTCTTCTTCAAAAAAATATGGTTATTCAAAATAAATTCAACTGGATGTTGTTTTTGGGATGCATGACTGCATTTATTGCAATGTATAGTTTAAAGTTTGCAGGGATAAAAACTTTGTCGTGGGTAACGGGTTATAATAACGAAGGAAATATTTATGTGTTTATCGTTTTTTTGGTAAATAAAATAATAGGCATTTGCCTGCTACCCTTTATTGCCATGCTGGCTTTTTCTGATGCATGGCTGGTTAAAATTGTATTGCCGGTTTCATTAATCTTAATTGGCATTTTACTATTGTTTAGATTTATGCGCTCTTATGGTTTGTTAGAAAACAGGCTTAAGGTAAATCGCTTTCATTTTCTACTGTATGTTTTTTCATTTGAAATATTGCCGATAATTATCATTTATAAAGCGGTTGGGTTTTTTGTATTGAAAAATGGCTAACTTTGTGGCCTCTTGAGACAAGTATGATAAAGAACAACGAAAAAACATCTGCGCCCGCAAAGGTTAAAAAAATACTTATAGCTCAGCCCAAACCTGAAGGGGTAAAATCGCCTTATTTTGATTTGGCTATTAAGCATGCGGTTAAAATTGATTTTTATCCATTCATTGTTGTAGAAGGAATTGCCGCAAAAGATTTTCGCAGGCAAAAGATTGATATCGCTTCTTTTTCGGCAGTAATTTTTACCAGCCGCAATGCCATTGACCATTTCTTTAGAACCTGCGAAGAAGTTAAAGTAAGTGTATCGCAGGATACCAAATATTTTTGTATTACCGAAGCAGTGGCATTATATCTTCAAAAATTTATTTTGTACAGAAAGCGGAAAGTTTTTTATGGTGCCGATGGCAGCAATAAAAACCTGTTTGATGTAATTAACAAACACAAGGATAATGAGAAGTTTTTGTATCCCTGTTCAGAATCTTTTGATAGCGAAATTACCAACTGGTTAAGGCATCACAACTGCGAGTATGCTACCCCTGTATTGTATAAAATAGTTAGCAACGATTTAAAAGAAATTATATCAAGTCATTACGATGTAATTTGTTTGTTTACTCCCGGAGGGGTTAAAAGCCTGGTTGAGAACGGGTATCAACAAAACGGAACCCGGTTGGGAGCTTTTGGCGCAAACACTTTTAAAGCTGCAGAAGATGCAGGTTATACTTTAGAAATTAAAGCACCCTTGCCACAATCGCCCAGTATGATAAGTGCTTTGGATAAGTTTTTACTTACAGCAAACGCCAAAAAGAAATAAATTTTCAATAACTTTTTTCATCAATAGTATCCCTGATGTTTAAATAACTCAGGTATCGTTCTTCTGAAATACTACCATTGTTTACGGCTTCCTTTACTGCACAGCCTGGCTCATGTAGATGACTGCAATTGTTAAACTGGCATTGCTGAATTAATGTCTTCATTTCGGGAAAGTAGTGGCTGAGCTCCTGTTTTGAAATATCAACAATTCCCATTTCTCTAATTCCGGGTGTATCAATAACGCATCCGCCAAAAGGCAGGTCAAACATTTCTGCAAATGTGGTAGTATGCATTCCTTTGCCACTCCAGCCACTCACTTCATTTGTTTTTAATTGAAGCTGGGGAAAAATGTAGTTGATAAAACTTGATTTGCCTACGCCGGAGTGTCCGCTTAGTAAGGTTGTTTTGTTTTTCAAAA
Source organism: Chitinophagaceae bacterium UBA2793 (assembly GCA_002352045.1). Classification (GTDB taxonomy): domain Bacteria; phylum Bacteroidota; class Bacteroidia; order Chitinophagales; family Chitinophagaceae; genus Ferruginibacter. Next base: position 6,817 of record DEHT01000088.1, read on the forward strand.
TTTGCTCTACCTCTTCTAATCCCTGCTGCTTCTCTACACTTATTTGTAAAATTTTGTAGCCTATTTTTTCATACATATCTTTTATGTATTCAAACCGATCGTTTTCTTTTTTCTTCCATAAATCACACTTATTAAAAACAATAATAGCCGGTACATGATATGCCTCGGAAATAACCAAAAATCGGTCTATAAAACCTAATGAAGTTTTGGGTTCTTTTAAAGTGGCAAACAAGAGCGATTGATTTAAATTGGCCGCTACAATATGATGCATATTTTTATTGTGAGGAGATATGCGGTTGATATAATTGCTACGCTCAAAAATCTTGGTAATCATAATGCTGCCTTCATCTTCCACATTTTCCAACTCCACCCAATCGCCTACGGCTATTGGGTTTGTAGATGTTATATTTTCTAATTTAAGCTTACCAAAAATACGAGCCTGAAGAACTTTGCCATCTTCGGTTTTTAGCTGGTACCAGCTTCCGGTTGATTTATAAACAAGAGCTTTCAATATGTAAGTAAGTTCAAGGAGATAAATGTTTTAATGCTCAAAGGTAGGAACTCAACGGTTATGGAAATTTTCTTAGAATGAGATAGCATAAAATCATTTCTAAAAAAAGGAAGAATATAGCTGCTGCAATAAAGGGCAAAAATTTGTCGGCAAATCGAATATTGCGAACCATATCAATTTTTGTTTTTTCCATTTTGTCAATTTCGTTGTAAATGCCCTGTAACCCTTCATTGTCTTTTGCTCTAAAATATTTTCCACCGGTTTCGTTGGCGATTTCATTCAGCAGTTTTTCATCAATACTCACTTTAACATTTTGCATAACCACACCTATTCCGGTGCTTTCAGGCTGTTTTGCAAAACCATCGGTACCCATTCCAATGGTATATACCCTTATTCCAAAAGTTTTTGCAATTTCTTTGGCGGTTTTAGGGTCAATTAATCCACCGTTGTTTTCACCATCGGTAAGTAATACCACTACTTTTGATTTAGACTTACTGTTGCGCAAGCGATCTACACTGGTGGCTAGGCCAGAGCCGATGGCAGTGCCATCTTCCAGTAATCCATTGCGAATACTTTTAATTGCCGATAAAACCACTGCATGATCGGTGGTAATAGGGCATTGCGTAAAACTTTCGCCGGAAAATATTACAATACCAATTCGGTCGGTGAGTCTTTTGTTCACAAAGTTGGTAGCCACCACTTTTGCTGCCTCCAATCTATTGGGTTGAAAATCTTGTGCCGTCATACTGCCGCTTACGTCAATGCACAATACAATGTCTATTCCTTCTCCTTCTGCCCGTTGGTTTTCATTTTTAGTTTGTGGCCTTGCCATAGCAAGTATTATGAATGCCAGGCATAGCAACCTGCACACAAATGGAATATGGCGAAGCGATGATTTCCAACTGCCAAGGCCGGGTGCCGCTGTTGAAGATACCACTATGGATGCACTTCTTTCGTTGTTGCTGAGAATATACCATACCAATAATACCGGCAATAGTATTAACCCAAATAAAAATTCGGGTTGGGTAAATTCAATATTTTTAAAATAGTCAAATAACAAAACTTAAATTATCTTTTATTTTTTTCTAATTGTTCAATCACCAACTTCATTCCTTGTATGCACTGAATGTTTTCATTGGCTGATGGATTGAATTTTGCAAATTTAACGGCATCACCCAATCGCATTACCTCAGCTACCAGCGAAACTACATCTGAAGGTGCATGTGTTTTCAGTCGCATTAAAATATCACCCGTGGTATCGGGCATTAAATTGTAATTTGTTTTTCGGCTATAATAGCGTTTAAAAATATTACTAATACTTCCATGATAAATCTTAGCGTCTGTGGCCATATCTTTTTCTAATGCAGCGAAGGCTTGTATTGCTTCATCATAAGCGCTCAATCTTGTATTGAAAATAGGGGGTGTTTTTTTCTTTCTGTTTTTAAAATAGCGGTATATGATTATAAAAAGAATTAGGGCAGTAATGGCAGCGGCCAAATAGTACAGCCAGGTACGATCAATGACAAATACATCCATCACTGGTTTTATATCACGCAGTGCATTGGTACTGTCGGCTGGAGAATAACCCACTTTAATAATAACCGAATCGGATAAAAAAGATTGTTGTTGTTTATTTTCATTAGAAATAGTAATTGGGAAAGAAGGCAATAGCCATTGCCCACTATCAAAACTGGTGAAAACCAGGGATTGCTTTAAAGTGTACACTCCGTTTTCGGTAGTATCTCTTTTTTCTTTTTGTATAAATTCAAAATGTGCAATGCTGTCGGGAATTCCAAAATCAACATTATACACCGATGAAGACAAGCCAACAGTAATATCTACCCGAATGGGTTCGCCAATTAAAATATTGTTTCGGTCAATATAGGTTTTTACCGCCTGGCTGTTGGCACTGGGAATGCACAACATTAGCAATAAAAGGATAGATAGTATTTTTTGTATCGGTTTAAGGGTGTTCATTAATTTGGTGCTGGCTAATTTCTATGTAAAAAGAATTGCTGTAATATTTTTACATAATCTTCATCGGTACGCATGTGCAATAAAGCAGCGCCTGCTTTTCTAAAATTTCTTTTACATTCCTCTGTTTGTGTAAAAAAATGTTGCTGGTAGTTATATCGTACCATTTCGCTGGAGGTATCTACCCATTTGCTTTCGCCTGTTTCGGCATCCTGCATTTGCACTAAGCCAATATTGGGCAATTGCATATCCATTTTATCGTACACTCTCATACCCACTACATCGTGTCGTTTGCCAATTACTTTTAAATCGTTTACATATTGACCGGTTATAAAATCGCTTAAAATAAAAGATATACTTTTTTGCCTGGTAGTGTTGTTGAAATATTTAATAGCAAGGTCGAGGTTGGTTCCACTTACTGTGGGTTCTACGGTTAAAAGTTCTCTTACAATATACAAAGCATGATCTCTTCCTTTTTTTGGTGGAATGTATTTTTCAATGCGATTGCTAAAAAATATTACGCCTACCTTATCGTTGTTGTTGATGGCGCTAAAAGCAAGGATGGCAGCTATTTCTGTAATTAAATCCTTTTTTCTTTTCCCAATGCTTCCAAATAAGTTGCTAGTGCTGGTATCTATCAGCAACATCATTACCAATTCTCTTTCTTCTTCAAAAACTTTTGAAAAAGGATGAGCATATCTTGCACTTACATTCCAATCAATAAAACGAACATCGTCGCCGGCATGGTATTCCCGCACTTCTCTAAAACTCATGCCCCGCCCTTTAAATGCAGAGTGGTACTCGCCGGTAAACATTTGCGAAGTAAGCATTTTGCTTTTTATTTCAAGCTCTTTTACTTTCTTTAAAATGTGTGCCGTGGTAAGGCCAATATCATTTTGTATTGGCTCGTTGGCAGAAACTGATATATTTTTTTTCTTCCGGAACAATTTTTAAATTTCAACTAATTAAGGAACATTCACCATTTTTAAAATTTCGTTGATTACTTCTTCCACATTCACATTTTCGGCTTCGGCTTCGTAAGTAAGGCCAATGCGGTGGCGCAATACATCTTTACAAATGTTTCTTATATCTTCTGGAATTACATAACCTCGTTTGTTTAAAAA
>DEHT01000024.1 GCA_002352045.1 Chitinophagaceae bacterium UBA2793
AACAAAAAATGCCAAAGAACATGTGGAAGAAAATATAGCATCGCTAACAGTAGCGCAAATGAAAGCCATTGGCCTTGAATTGGGGCTTATTGAACAAAAAGAACTCACCAATTCAATAAAGGCAAACGGAGTTTTGAGTGTCCCCAATCAAAATAAAGCTTTTGTAACACCCTTGTTTAGTGGGGTGATAAAATCATTGAATGTGAGGCCGGGAGCATTTGTAAAACAGGGGCAAACCATTGCAACCATTGTGAACCCCGATTTAATACAACTGCAACAGCAATTGCAGCAAGTAAATACACAAATTACGATGTCGGAAATTGAAGTAAAAAGGCAAAAGGAGTTGGTAGAAGGAAATGCTGCTCCATTAAAAAGGTTGCAACAGGTGCAAACCGAATTGTCGGTACTAAAGAGCCAGCGAAGTGGGTTACAAAAGCAATTAGCCGCCCTGGGTGCATCGCAAAGTTATTCATCCACTATCGCAGTAAAGGCCCCAATAAGTGGAGCCGTTAGCCGGGTAATGGTTCAGTTGGGAAGTAATGTAGATGTAAGTACACCCATTGCCGAAATTGTGAACAACAGCCAACTTCATTTAGACCTGTATGTTTTTGAAAAAGATTTACCCAAACTAAGGCCCAATCAAACCATTCATTTTACCATTACTAATAATGCCGGTAAAGAGTATGACGCCGATATTTTTTCAATAGGAACAGCCTTTGAACCGGGAAGTAAAACTATACAGGTACACTCTAAAGTTATTGGAGATAAAACGGGGTTGATAGATGGAATGAACGTAACCGCATTGGTTAGCTTAGATAAATCTACTGTACCTGCTGTACCAACCGATGCAATTGTTAGCTACCAGGGTAATGATTATATTTTTGTGGTAACTGATACACATGAACTTACAGCCGATTCAACCAAAGAAGCTGTTGCTAATCATCAAGGGGAAGAAGGTGTTTCAGAAGTGGTTTTTGAAAAAATTCAGGTTGCCAAAGGCACTACCGATATTGGTTACAGCGAAATTACTTTGTTGAAAGAAATTCCTGCCGGTGCAAAAATTGTAATTAAGGGTGCATTTTTTATTTTGGCAAAAATGACAAATAGCGGCGAACACGAACATTAGTAACAGGGTCATCAAAAATTGCCCTTAATTATCTTTACAATTAATAATGAAACAAAATCGGGCACTTTTAAAGCGCCCGATTTGTATATGGTTTATTTTGTTGCCTGCATTGGTTTTCTTCTCATTTTACCATCCCGTTTGTGCTGCTTTCTCATTTCTTTCATTTGGCGTTGTTGATCGGCATTTAAAATTGTCTTTTGTTGATCGTTGGCCGATTTTAAAACCGCTCTTCTTTCTTCCTTTTTTTGATCCTCTGTTAAGGAAGTATTGTTTTGGATGCTTTTGAGTTTAGCTCTTGTTTCAGTTTGCTGCTCTTTCATTTTAACCTTTTGTTCTTCGGAAAGGTTTAGNNAGCGTTTTAATTTTTGACTGCTTTTGTTCCTCACTTAAGCTTACATCATTTTTAATATTTTCAATGGCTGCTTTGTTGGCTTCACTGTCGGCTTTTAACTGTTCTTTTTGATCGTCGGTTAGCTTCACAGATTTTAGCATTGATTTCTTAGCATTTTGATGCTGCATTATTTTAGCTCTTTTAGTCGTATCAATTTTTCGCTCAATTTGAGCAAAAGCACCTATGCAAACAGCTACCATAAAAACGCTGAACGCAATAATTTTTTTCATGTGTATATTTTTTATTTTTTTTGGCTACATGCCTGCCTGTCGGCAGACAGGGAATTCGACATAAAATTTTCACCTGCCTGCCGGCAGGCAGGTCGGTGGTTGTTATAATTTACCTCGAAAATTTTATGTCTCATTTCATATTTCTAATTTTGTGTTGGTAAGATAGACGATTTGCTTTATGCTTAGTTTAATTTGATAGTATAAAAAATCGCCAAATTAATTAGCCGCTTATACTTTCCATTGGCTCTATTGCTGATAGTTTTATACCTTACAAGCATGAATAAGATATACAAAACTACCATTGCTGCTTTTCTTGTAACAGGAATTTTGCAGTTTTCAACTGTGGCATCTGCGCAAAAAGCCGATACCACATTAATCAAAAATATAATAGCCGAAGCCAACAACAATTCTCAGCTAACTAAAATGGGGCATGAATTGTTGGATAATATTGGCCCAAGATTAGTAGGAACCCCACAAATGAAACAGGCAGCAGATTGGGCTGTAAACACATTTAAAAGTTGGGGTATAAATTCTTATACACAAAACTGGGGAACCTGGCGTGGATGGGAGCGTGGCATTACGCATGTGGATATGCTTTCTCCAAGGGTAAGAAGTTTAGAAGCCATGCAGTTGGCGTGGAGTGGCAATACAAAGGGCAAAACAATTAATGCAGAAGTGATTGCCTTGCCCGATGTGGCCGACTCGCTTGCATTTGCAAAATGGCTACCTTCGGTAAAAGGAAAATTTGTATTGATTTCGATGCCTCAGCTTACCGGTCGCCCCGATTATAACTGGGATGAATTTGGTACTAAAGAATCAGTAGAAAAAATGAAAAAAGACCGCACCGAACAAGCAGATGCCTGGTCAAAGAGAATGAAGAAATCCGGTCTCAACAATGCTGAGCTGGCAAAGGCATTAGAAAAAGCAGGAGCTGCAGGTATTTTTAGTTCTTATTGGTCGAGGGCTTTTGGAGCAAATAAAATATTTGGCGCACAAGTAAAAAATATTCCAACAATAGATTTGGCTTTAGAAGATTACGGAATGCTTTGGCGCATGGTGGAGAGTGGTCAAAAACCAAGAGTAGATGTAAGAGCCGATTCAAAAGAATTGGGTGTGGTGCCAACCTTTAATGTATTTGCCGAAATAAAAGGGAGCGAAAAACCGGATGAATATGTAATTCTTTCGGCCCATTTTGATAGTTGGGATGGTGGAAGCGGCGCTACCGATAATGGAACCGGCAGCTTAGTAATGATGGAAGCCATTCGTTTGCTCAGGAAATTTTATCCTAATCCAAAAAGAACCATTTTAGTAGGCTTGTGGGGCAGCGAAGAACAAGGCTTAAATGGTTCGAGGGCTTTTGTGGAAGACAATCCGGCAATCGTAAATAAAATTCAGGCAGTGTTTAACCAGGATAATGGAACCGGCCGAGTAGTAAGCATTCAGGGCCAGGGTTATTTAAATGCCTACAATTATATTGGCCGATGGTTAAGTGCAGTACCACAAAACATACGGCAACATATTGAAACCAGTTTTCCGGGTCAGCCAGGGGCAGGCGGATCGGACTTTGCTTCCTTTGTGGCTGCCGGTGCACCTGCATTTTCTTTAAGTAGCAATAGTTGGCTGTATGGCACATATACCTGGCATACCAATAAAGACACTTACGATAAAATTGTTTTTGATGATGTGCGTAATAATGCAATTCTCACAGCCATTTTAGCCTATATGGCAAGTGAAGATCCTCAGCAATCATCAAGAACAAAAATTGATTTGCCCCTTAGAGGTAACGGAGAACCGGGTAAATGGCCCGAACCAAAATCACCTAATAGGAAGGGTGGACAGGATTAAGAAATGTAGAATAAGGCCGGTTTGTCCGGTCTTATTTTTTGTATCAAATGCAAAGTAAAAAATGCTGTACGTTAGATTAACCTTTATTGGCCAATTGCCCACAGGCGGCATCAATATCTTTTCCCCTGCTTCGGCGTACTCTTACATTCACTTTATGATCGGCTAAGTATTTGGTGAAAATTTCTGTTTGGTCTTCGCCCGACTTGGTAAATTCAATGCCTGCAACGGAATTATATTCTATCACATTCACTAAATGAGTGGGAATTTTTCGATACACTTTTACCAATTCCGCTGCATCTTCCAGGCTGTCGTTTTCGCCTTGGAGCAATACATATTCTAACGTAATATCGTTTTTGGTTTTATCGTAAAAATAATTGAGTGCTTCAATAAGTGCCTGAATATTGTTGGTTTCGTTGATGGCCATTATGCGGTTGCGCTTTTCATCGGTGGCCGCATGTAAGGAAAGGGCAAGGTTGAACCTAACCTGGTCGTCGCCCAATTGTTTAATCATTTTTGCTACACCGGCTGTAGAAACCGTAATGCGCTTGGGGCTCATGTTCATGCTATCGCTTGCCGTAATACGTTCTATGGATTTTAAAACATTTTTATAATTGAGCAAAGGCTCGCCCATACCCATGTAAACAATATTGGTCAAATTGTGGCCATACACTTTGTTGCTTTGCTCGTTCAGCAAAGCTACCTGGTCATAAATTTCATCGAATCCCAGGTTGCGTTTACGGTCCATTAAACCGGTAGCGCAAAATTTACAACTAAGGCTACAGCCAATTTGCGATGAAACGCAGGCAGTGTTTCTTTTTTCGGTGGGTATAAGAACACCTTCAATCATATAGCCGTCGTAGGTTTTAAAACGGCTTTTTAAAGTTCCATCGTTGCTGTGTTGCTCGGCATCTACCGAAAGCGCCACTAAGTCAAACTCTTCTGCTAACTTTTGCCTAAGTTCCAGCGAAAGGTTGCTCATTTCATCAAAAGAGCGGGCATTTTTTTTCCATAACCACTCGTAGGTTTGAATGGCCCGGAACTTTTTATCGCCAATGCTTTCAAAGTATTCCTTTAGCTGAGGCAGGCTAAACTCACGTATATTCTTCTTTGCAGACATGGCGGCAAAATTAATTGATAATTCACAAATGGGTGACTGACAGTTTTGAGAAGTGTATAGCTTGTTTGGGTTTATAACCACAGAATTCTTTTAATTTGCGCTGAATTGTTGATGAATGATATGCAGTAAAAGTGAGTGACACAACGATGCTGCCATTTTTTCAACTGTTGGTAAACAAAAAAATATGAATACCGTTTATATAATTGACACCGTTCGCACAGCCATTGGAAAATATGCCGGTGCATTGGCTCAAACCAGGCCCGATGATTTGTTGGCGCATGTGATAAAAGCTTTGATTGCCCGTAATCCCAATGTGAATGTGAATGCCATTGAAGATGTAATTGCCGGCGCTGCCAATCAATCGGGCGAAGATAATAGGAATGTGGCTCGAATGGCTGCTTTGCTGGCCGGCTTGCCGGTGAGTGTAGCCGGAAATACGGTGAACAGGCTTTGCGCCAGTGGCCTGCAATCTATAATGGACAGTGCAAGAACCATTGCTTGTGGCGATGCCGAACTAATGATTGCATGTGGAGTGGAAAGCATGAGCAGGGCGCCATTTGTAATAGCAAAATCTAATTCGGCTTTTGATAGAACGCCGCAAATGTTTGATACCACTATGGGTTGGCGTTTTGTAAACAAAGCTTTGAGCGAATTATATTATCCATATACCATGGGCGAAACTGCGGAAAATGTGGCCAAACGTTGGAATATTAGTCGCCACGCACAGGATGAATTTGCATTGGGTAGCCAGCAAAAATATGCCGAGGCTTTTGCTGCCGGAAAATTTTCCGACGAAATTGTTCCGGTAAAAGTTCAATCTGGAAAAGAATTTTTTGAATTTGATAAAGATGAACATCCCCGGATTTCAACCATGGAGAAATTGAGTACGCTAAAACCCGCCTTTATGAAAGAAGGTACGGTAACAGCCGGAAATAGCAGTGGCATTAACGATGGAGCAGCCGCCATGTTATTGGCCAACGAAACGGCTGTGAAAAAATTTGGATTAAAACCAATTGCCAAAATAAAAGCAATGGCTGTGGCCGGTGTTGATCCTGCCGTAATGGGTATTGGCCCGGTGCCGGCATCTCAAAAAGCCTTGCAGCGTGCAGGCCTTACTGTTAGCGACCTCGATTTAGTTGAATTGAACGAGGCTTTTGCTTCGCAAAGCATTGCCTGCATTCACGACCTGGGCCTCGACCTGGAAAAAGTAAATGTAAATGGCGGAGCTATTGCCCTGGGGCATCCTTTGGGTTGCAGCGGTGTACGCATTAGCACTACCTTACTGCACGAAATGAAAAGACGAAAAAGTAAATATGGACTTGCAACTATGTGTGTGGGCGTAGGGCAGGGAGCGGCAATTATTTATGAAGGAATGGATGTTAATTGATAATGGTTAATTGATAATGGATAATTGAGCATACTATGGTTATAGCTTATATAAAAGCCGCTTAATAAGCCGGTGGTTGATGGCGGCGCACAAAATTGCAAGCAGTACAGCAATTGCTATAACAATCCAATGAACGATGGGGCTTAAATCGTCTCTGCCTTTTAAAAAACTTTGCTGAAAAAAATATTGAAGCAATGCTGTTGTTAAAAGTGCAGATGCAATAATGGCGATGTAAACAGGAATCCATTTTTTAGCAACGGTATTACTCAACCATTGAGGTGAATATCCCAGGGTTAACAATAATTGCAAATTGTGTTTACTTTTTGCAATCATTAATTGCAGGTAAAAAGAAAACAACATCATAGCCAACAAAATAACCAGTATAGAAAATATGCCTAACCCACTTACTACAGCCTGCAACACTTGCTTTACTCTTCCAAACCTGGTTTTGTCTTTATTAACCTGGTAGTTTTTTGATTGCAGGTAATTTAAAAAATCCACATTGTTGGCATCGGCGGTTTTAATATAAACCCTGCTGGCATTGCCACTGGGTAAGTTGGCTATATTTCGATTGGCCCATTCCAAAAAGTTTTTTGGTACTATCACCGAATTTATGCGATCGCTTAGTGCCACTATGTTTCCTTTAAAAATTTTTGTACCAAAAATGCCGGTGCATTCCAACTGAACCATTAAAGCACCTACGGTGCTTTCGGATATTTGTGGCAGGTCTCTGCTGGGTGCAAAAACGGTATTGTAGAGTTCCAAATAATCGGATGAAACTATAATTGGAACTAAGTTATCGCCTTCTTTCCAAATGAACGATGGAGGTATGGTATCTATAAAATCATTATCAATAGCTTCTAAAAAAATATCGGTACTAAAAGGAAGCGTTTGTCCTCCGGTAGCCGACACAATAAATTTATTGGCAATTAATGGAGTGGCATTGGTAATAAATTTTTGTGATTTTAAGGCTTCAATTTCGGCAAGGGTAAAACTATGGTCTTGCCCCATGTTATCGTTGGTAATGCGTTTGGTAATAGAGATGAAATCGTAGTTGGTTTTTTTGGGATTTCGTTCCTTCATCAATTGATTGATGTTGATGTACAATTGTACAGAGCATAAAAGCAATAATACTCCAATGCCAAGGCCAAGGTAGCTAAACCAACGGGAACTTTTATTTTGGTTGGTAATTAAAAAGGGTGCAATATTTTTAAACGACAATGCCATTTTATAAGTTCAATATTTTTTGTGCATTAAAAAAAGATACTTGCTCAAGGTCGGCCAAAATAATGCCTGCATTTCTTTTTTGAGTTTCCTCTTCAATTAGCTGCATGGCTTTTTTACTATTGTCTTCATCTAAATGACTAAAGGGTTCATCTAATACAATAAAATCAAAAGGTTGCTGCAATGCTCTTATAATGGCAATGCGTTGTTGTTCGCCATAGCTGCATTTGCCGGCGGCTTGCTGTAATTTATTTTGAATACCCAATCGCTCTGCCATTTCTTCAATTTTATTTTTAGGGTGAAAGGGTTGCAATTGATGCTTGACAAAAATATTTTCATAAGCCGTATGATTGGTAAACAGGCGCAGGTCCTGGAATACAACGCTCAATTTGGCTGCTCGTATTGAACTGAGTTGTGTAGATGAAATGGTTTTTAATGATTTGTTGTTAAAAAAAATATTGCCCGAAAAGTCTTTTCTAAGGCCGTAGAGAAAATGTATAAACGAAGTTTTGCCGCTTCCACTCGGCGCAATCAACTGCACATATTCTCCTTTTTGAAAAGCAATAAGCTGGTTCCAAATTTCGGAGCCGGAAATTTTTTCCTGCTCTAAAAAAACAGGAGCAATTTGTTGTATTTCTATTTGCATGGCTGAATAAAAAAGCCGCCACTCTTTACATGACGGCTTTAAATATAAGATGAAATATTATTTAATCTTTAATGTGGTATCAACCAATATTGCAGTACTATCAACAGAGAATAATTGGTTGGCCTCTTTTTTCTTTTTAGCCAAAACAGCCATATCGCTTAAATACTTATTCAGTTGTTTTAGGCTGTTGCTGTTTTTATCCATTAGGTTAACTTCTACATGCTGTACTAATCCGCCATCTTTAAACTGGCCACCACTTATTACAACATCGCTCCAAAATTTTATTGAAGTATTCAGTATCTCTGTTTCAATGTTATCTCTGGAAGCTTCTTGCTTATAAACATTCATTAAATATTGCAAATTGATATAGCCTGCAAAGGGTCCTTTTTTAAGTTTATCCCAAATAGCAGGTTTACTTCCTTTGCCATTAATAAAACCATCGTTGGCAGTTTTGTCGTTTCCAATTACAAAATACTTTTCGTTTTTGTTGTAGGAAATTTGGTCGGAATTAGGTACTTCATTCTTTCCTGCTTTTACGCCTGCAGCAATTAGTTTGTCAAAGGCTGCTTTATCTCCAATGGACGCTGCAAAAATAACTTTCGGTTTGTTGATGCCAAAACTGTCTGCTTTAAAATCGTACATGCCAAACATCACATCGCCCTTGTTGGCCTTTACAAAATCATCAATAGTAAAGCCAATCATTGCCATTGCCATATTGAGTAAGCCATCCATGCCTGTGAGTTTAACCATTTCTTTAATGCCTTCTGGTTTAAAGTTGAGTGCAAAGAAAATGGGCATTTCGCCTGCGGGCATACGAGCAGCCATATTTTCGTCAAGTGCTTTTCCGGAATATTTTTTATATATTTCTGTAAGCTCTTTGTTGCCGTAGGCAGCCATATCTGCTTTTATTTGCCCGTTTTCAAAGTTTACCGATGTGGTTATTCTAAGGTCTTCGTAAATTTTGGTGAGGTTCATCATTGCCATTTGTTCCATGCCGGGCATGTCTTTGAAAAGTTCTTCATAGTTTACCCAAAAATGCATATCGGCTTTATCGTTTACCAATTTGCTAAAGCGACTTTCTTTTGCAAGGCTTTTATCTTCCGTTAATGTATATAATGAGGCGGCTGTAGCAATACTGTTTCGGGTGCTTATTACGGGAGTGGATGTATAAGCAGTATCAAATGGATTGCTTTCATTTAATTCCTTCAGTTTATTCATTTCGGGTAGGTCTGCAACTATTATAAACTTTTCCCTATCCCAACTTACCGAAACCCGGTCTTTTGTTAAATAATCAATACCATCTTTTTGTGATGCTACTGCATCTTTATAGGATGCCGTGTAGAATTCTTTAAATTTTGCTACATCATTTATTTTTCCCTGAGCTCCTACATAACCACCGATGCTGTCTTTTACTACATAAAATACAAGATCTGCTTTAATGTCTATACCCGAATTTTCAGGATTGTCGAGTACTTTTTTTGTAAGTGCATCCAAAGAGCTATCTGTATAAGCCATTTTAAAAACCTGGTTGTTTTTTATTTCTTCCCAGGGTAATTTAGCATTTAACGATTCGCCATTAAAGTGACCTACAAATACGGCTTCTTTTGGAACATAACGTCCTTGCGTATTTGTTTTTTTATTGCAAGATGAAAAAGAAATGATGGCTACAATAGCTATCAATAGGGTTGAAAAAGATTTTACGTTCATTTTTGTTGTTTATTATTTATACAATGTTATGAAATAAGTAACCGATTGAGGTTAATCTTTAATTAAGAATTTGTTGGTTGTCGTTTAGTATTTACCATATACGATTGTTCAGTTCATGTTGGGCTACGGTAAACTGCTCTCTTGTAGCCAGGTTTTTAATGATGGCATTTTTTTGCTCTAACTCCTGTGTGCCGATTATTACAGCGAAGGGGATATTTTTTTTATCGGCATATTTTAATTGCTTATCCATTTTTGCCGGTTCATGATACATTTCGCAGGCAATGCCGGCCGTTCTTAATTGTTGCATACATTTAAATACAGTTTTACTTTCTGCCTGGCCCATGTTTAAAAACAAAACTTTGGTACTGCTTTGCAGGCTTTCAGGAAAAAGATTTAGTTCTTCCAGCACATCATAAATTCTATCAACACCAAAACTTATTCCCACACCCGGTATATTGGGTACCCCGAACAAACCGGTAAGGTCATCGTATCGGCCACCACCACCAATGCTACCCATTTTAACGGATGAAGGCGCTTTTACTTCAAAAATAATTCCGGTATAATAGTTGAGCCCACGAGCCAGGGTGAAGTCGATGGATAAGTTAGTATTGGCTGCTTCTGCTGCAACCTGTTTTAATTCTTCAATGCCTTTTGCTGCAGTAGAATTGCCGCTCATTAATTTTGCAATGGCCGCTAATTTTTCATCATTGTTACCTGTTATGTGTAAATAGGTTTCAATGGTATTTATTTGTGGGGTTGTTAATCCACGTTGCACCAATTCTTCTTTTACTTTATCAATACCAATTTTATCAAGCTTATCAATGGCAATGGTAATGTCCATCATTTTATCGGCACCGCCGCAAAGCTCAGCCAATGCTGCTAAAATTTTTCTACTATTAATTTTTAGTTCGTAATCAGCAAGACCCATGTTTACAAAAGCCGTATGATAAATATTGCAAAGTTCTACTTCGTTGAGCAGGGCAGTGCTGCCTACTACATCGGCATCACATTGCGTAAATTCACGGTAGCGTCCTTTTTGCGGTCTGTCAGCTCGCCATACCGGTTGTATTTGATAGCGTTTGTACGGAAACGTGAGTTGGCCATGGTTCATGGCAACAAAGCGGGCAAATGGAATGGTGAGGTCGTATTTTAAAGCCCGTTCGGTTAGTTCCGTGGTATTTTTTCCTTCCATCAGTTTTTCGAAACCGGCTTTGGCTTTGTCAATATTTTTGGGGTCGTTCAATCCGTTGTTTAATACCTTAAAAATTAATTTATCGCCTTCTTCGCCATACTTGCCCATTAAAGTTTCTAAGTTTTCCATGGCAGGCGTTTCCAACGGTTGAAAACCGTACAATTCAAAAATCGAACGAATATGCCCGAGAATAAAATTTCTCTTGCGAATAACATCGGCACTAAAATCACGAGTGCCTTGAGGTATGGATGGCTTTGCCATTTTTATGATAATTGTTTTTGTAACTGTTTTTCAAAATAATTTTTGATGATGGAATTGCAAGCATTGTCAATTAAATCATACACTTCTACATAACCATCTTCTTCGCCGTACCAGGGGTCTGGTACATTGTTGTTTTTGCCGGGGTATAGTTCATTTAAAAAATAATCGGTTTTTTCTTCGTTGAATTTTTTGCCGGCAATCTTTTGAATATCCAGGGCTACATCATGAGCCATGGCATAAATTTTATCATAGTGCTCAAAATCTTCAGCAATAAATTTTCTTGAAACCTGACCGCTTATATCAACCCCATTTGCTTTAGCCACTTTTTGACTTAGATGATGAGGTGCTTCCCCGGTATGGTATCCATTGGTTCCTGCACTTTCAACAATCCAGTTAAGCCCGGCTTCATTTGCTTTTTTTTGTAATATACCTTCTGCCAAAGGGCTTCTGCAAATATTGCCCAGGCATACCATTAAAATCTTCATGCGGCAAAGATAAGCGGTAGCTATCAAGCAAGGAAATAGGTAAAGAATTTATGCAATTTGTATTCAGTTGCATCTCTAAGAAAAATAATATTGTTCACTCTTAAAATTTACCAAGATGAAAAGCGATAACATTTTAAAAGCAGATTTGCTGGATATTGTTTTTGACAACCGTAACAAAAATTATGGTGCTTATGAGTTGCGCAAGCATTATAAAAGGAGATTGCTAAAAGCCATTGCCGGTACATTTATTATTTCGGGCGGCATAGCTTGTATTAGTTTTTTTGTAAAAGACAAAAAGGGAAATTCTATTTTAGATAAAATTGATGATACTTTTTTAGTTTCAATATTAGATGAAGTAAAACCATTGGAACCTAAAAAACCGGAGTTGCCCAAACCTGTTGTAAAAGCAGCGGCACCAAAGCCAATAGCACAGCAGCAACACACAGCCAATATTGCCATTACTAAAAACGAAGCCGAGGTAAGCAAAATAAATACCCTTACCGACCAGGTGGCTATTGGTAACAAAACAGTAGAAGGAGAACCGTACAAAGGAGAAATAATTGTGGATAATCCAATAAAAATTACTTCCGGCGGCCATGTAGTGCCTGAGCAAGCAAAAGTAGATGTAGTAACACCCCGGGCCACAGCGGAAGTAATGCCTGCTTTTCCGGGTGGTATGAGTGCCCTGCATAAATTTTTGCAAAAGAACCTTCAAAGCCCCGAAGACCTGGAAGAAGGTACCATTATTTCGGTTAAAGTAAGATTTGTGGTAGGCTACGATGGTAAGTTAAAATCATTTGAAATTGTAGAAGATGGCGGAGCTACATTTAATAAAGAAGTAATACGGGTTTTAAAGAAAATGCCCGAATGGGTTCCCGGCAAAGCAAACGGCGAAAATGTGAGTGTGTATTATACCATTCCTGTAAAGTTTACTGCCGCCAATTAATCTCTTGAAAAATAAATTCGTAAATTGCTCCTCCCGAAAATATAAAATATGGCATTGGAAGAATTTGAAAAAGAAGAACAATCTGATAGGAACAAAGGCTATGTTCTTATGAAAAGTATAATGGACTATGGCATGGGATTGTTATGGATGGGCATGGGCGTGTTTTTAACTTTTGTAAAATATTTTGGAGAGGAGTTTGCACAGCGTTTCAACGATCCCTGGTTTAAAGCACTAGGGGTTGTTTGCATAGTTTATGGCGCATTCAGAATTTACAGAGGCTACAAAAAAAATTATTTTAGAGAAAGATGAGCAGGGTAAAAAATAGTTGTTGGTTTATTACTTTATCGGTGATTATTGGGATGATTGGATGTAAGCCTCAAAAAAGTAAGGAAGGCACTTATGATACATCTTCTCATGGAACTATCAATATAAGCGTTGATGAATCTTTTAAGCCGGTAATTGAAGCGCAGATAGCCATGTATCATAACAGCTATCCCGAAACAAAAATTGTAGCCCATTATAAACCGGAAGCCGAATGTATCAAAGATCTTTTCAACGACTCTGCAACCAGAACCGTTATAATAACCCGAGGACTTACCGAAAAAGAGGCAAAGTATTTTACAGCGGAGTTAGGCTATATTCCAGCCAATAATATAGTAGCTACCGATGCAATTGCTATTGTAGTTAACAATGCAAGTGAGGATACACTATTTACATTGGAAAGATTGAAACAACAGTTGGCAGGAAAAGTAAACACACAGCAACACATTGTATTTGATGGACTGAGCGCCACCAGCACTTTACGTTTTATTATGGATTCGGTTTTAAAAGGGCAAGCATTAGATACCACAGTGGTAAAGGCTGCTAAATCGAGTAAAGATGTGTTGGAATATGTGGCCAATGATAANNGTATGCGATAGTTTGCCATATGTAAAGCCCATGCAGGAAAGTATTTTAACACGCAGATACCCGCTGGTACGAGGTTTGTATTATGTAAATAAGGAAGGTTATGCAGGCCTGGGTACCGGCTTTGTAAATTTTTTAAAAAACGAAAGAGGCCAGCTTATTTTCAGAAGGGCTTATCTTGGGCCAATAATGCCATTAGGCATTCGTAATTTGCGACTCAATGAAAAATTACCAAAGAAATAAAACATTGCTTTAACGGTTTTTTATAGATTTTTATAACATTGCAACAGTCAAATATCAAACATAGAAAAAATGAAAAGAATGAAGAGCACATCTAAACTGGGTATGATGATGATTGCCGTTATGCTTTTTGCCGGCACAGCCATGGCGCAAAGTATTGAAGAAGGCAAGAAATTCTTGTATTACGACAGGTATCAAAGCGCCAAAGGCGTTTTCGAAAAATTACTTGCCGCCAATCCCAAAAACGAACAGGCCGCTTATTTTTTAGGCCAGGCCGAAATTGGATTGGAAAATACGGCTGCCGCAAAAGCAGCGTACCAAAGTTTTTTAGCTGCTAATCCCAATAGCCCGCTGGTACTTGCAGGTATGGGGCATGTGGAATTAATGGAAGGCAAAACACAGGATGCCCGCAGCCGTTTTGAAACTGCCATTTCACTTTCAAAAGGTAAAAGCATTGAAGTGCTCAATGCGGTGGGATATGCCAATGGTAATTATGATGTAAAAGCCGGAGATGCTGCCTATGCAGTTGAAAAACTAAAACAGGCTACCGAAATAAAAGGGTTTAAGGACCCGGAAGTATTGGTAAACCTGGGCGATGCTTACCGCAAATTTGCCGATGGCGGAAATGCCGTGCAAAGCTACGACAGGGCTTTAGCCATAGATCCTAACTACGCAAGAGCTATTTATAGAAAAGGCCGTGTATATCAAACCCAGGGTGTTTCGCAAGAACCATTGTACATGGATTTGTATAATCAAACCATTGCAAAAGACCCTAAATATGCACCTGTTTATATGACTTTGTATAGTTATTATTATGAATCGAATGTGGGCAAAAGTGCAGAGTATTTAGACAAATGGTTAAATAATTCCGATGATGATCCAAAAGCATGTTATTACAGGGCATCTATAAAGTTTGCCCAGGGAATGTTTGCTGAATCTATTGGCAAGGCCGATGAATGCACGGCTGCAGCAGGTGCCAATCCTTATCCAAATTTATTTGGGTTAAAAGCATTTGCATTCAACCGATTGAGCGATCAAAGTTTTAAAGTGAAAGACTCAACAAAGGGGCAGGAATATTTAGAGAAAGCAAAAGAAAATTTTGATGAATACCTCAAACGCCAAAATCCGGAAAAAATAGGTGCAGGTGATTACTCCGGCTATGCATCAATTTTGGTTAAGTTCCCCGGTAATGAAGATAAAGTGGTTGACCTGGTAAATAAAGCCGTTGCTTTAGATTCGTTGGAAGAAAATAAAGTTTCTTATTTAAAAAGTATTGCAGGTTCTTTGGCCAACCAAAAGAAATTTGATAAAGCGGCAAGTCTTTATTCAAAAGTGGTTGAAATAAGGTCGCCTAAAAAATCTTACTCCAATCTCGATTTGTATAACACCGGCTACAATTATTATTTGATTAGTCAGTACGATTCGGCAGTAAAATATTTTACCATATTTACTGAAAAATATCCAAAAGATATGTTGGGATTTTATTTATTAGGAAATGCCAATGCCCAAATTGATACTACCATGTCAGCAGGATTAGCTGCTCCTGCTTATCAAAAAGTAATTGAATTGGGCGAAGCAGATGTAAATGCTGCCAATGCAAAGCCACGCCTGCTCACAGCTTACAAATACTTTATGGGCTACGAGTATAATGTAAAAAAGAACAAAGAAGAAGCGCTTAAAAATGCAGATAAGGCCCTGGCTTTAGCACCCGAAGATCAGGGTATATTGGCCAACAAGCAGTTCATTGAAAAAAATACACCTAGGTAGCTGTTGAATAAAAAATAGATTTGTTCAAAAAATAATATTTAGCCCCTCTTTCAAAGAGTGGGCTTTTTTTATGACTATTATCATTTTAATGGGTGATTATTACACAATAATCATTATTTAGCTTTGGATATTAATGCTGCTGCCTTATTTTTGCTACCTAACTAACAATCAGGCAATATCTATGGAATTTTTTCTTTTACAGGCAGGCAATGTGAATGATGCATCCAATTATCTTCCAATAGCTCTTCAACTTCTTTTTGCCGTTGGTTTAATTGGGCTAATGGTTTTTGGTTCCAATGCCCTGGGTCCAAAACGTAAAACAGCCGATAAACTCGAAAATTTTGAAAGTGGTATCGAACAGCAGGGAAATGCCCGCCAACCCATATCCATCAAATATTTTTTGGTTGCTATTTTATTTGTACTCTTCGATGTAGAAGTAATTTTCTTTTATCCATACGCAGTAAATTTTAGAGAATTGGGCTGGGAAGGTTTTGCAGCAGTAGCCGGTTTTGTAGGTTTGTTTTTGGCCGGCTTTATTTATATATGGAAGAAAGGAGCTTTAAAGTGGGAGGAGTAAAGCCAATGTGATAATGTGCTGATTTGCTAATGTGCCAATTGCCATTAGCGTTTTGGAAAGATTTTAAATATTAGAAAACATAAAAGGGTTTGAAATTTAATGCGGTAACAAATTACCAAATCAACTAATTTTCAAATCACCAAATTAATAAAATGTCTCGTCCGGTACAGTTTAATAATACAGTAAAATTCCAGGGTATCCCGGAAGGATATATGGGTGAAGGCTTTATGGCAACCAATCTTGAAAAGGTTGTAGGCCTTGCACGAAAAAATTCCATTTGGCCACTGCCCTTTGCCACCAGTTGCTGCGGTATTGAGTTTATGGCCACCATGGCAAGTCATTACGATTTGGCTCGTTTTGGTAGCGAAAGAGTAGGCTTTTCTCCACGCCAATGCGATTTACTAATGGTAATGGGAACCATTGCAAAAAAAATGGGTCCGGTAGTTCGCCAGGTTTATTTACAAATGGCAGAGCCACGATGGGTAATGGCGGTAGGTGCCTGTGCCAGCAGCGGAGGAATTTTTGATACCTATTCTGTATTGCAGGGAATTGACCAGGTTATTCCTGTGGATGTGTATGTACCCGGTTGCCCACCCAGGCCCGAAGCAATTTTAGATGGCTTTATGAAAATTCAGGAACTGGTACACAACGAAAGTTTAAGAAGACGAAACAGCGACCATTATAAACAACTTTTAGCAGGGTATGGGATACAATAATTAAAAAGTAAAAATAATCATTGCTATTTAATGATGAATTTAAATCAAGCTTTGATTTTTGACTTTTGACTTTTTATTTTAATAAATGACAAACGAACAAATTCAACAATTATTAACCGATAAATTCGGCGAACAGTTAACCCAGTGGGAACAACCCTATGGTATGCTAACTTTTACAGTACCCAAGGAGTTAAATCTTAAAGTAATGCAGTTTTTGTACGATGAAGCCGGGTTTAAATTCTTAACCGACCTGCAAGCCATACATTACCCCGATAAAAAAGGGGCAGAATTAGCAGTGGTTTATCACATGCATAATTTATCGGCAAATGTTCGCTTAAGATTTAAAGCGTTTACCAATATTGAAACGCCCGATGTATTTAGTGCCACAGCATTATTTTCAGCAGCCAATTGGATGGAAAGAGAAACCTATGATTTTTACGGAGTGAATTTTGTAGGTCATCCCAATTTGATAAGGGTGTTAAATGTAGATGAAATGGATTATTTCCCCATGCGAAAAGAATATCCTTTAGAAGACCAAAGTAGAGTGGATAAAGATGATGAAATGTTTGGTCGTGGTGGAAGTATAGCATTGGATAATAAATAAGGAAAAAAAAATAGTTACCTGCATTAAAAAAAATAAATGTCAGCAACAACCGATAATATTATTTTGCCCGAAGGGAGTATAGAAAAACATACAACCACCCTTAACCTTGGTCCTACTCACCCGGCAACACATGGTGTGTTTCAAAATATTTTGGAACTGGATGGTGAGCGTATTATTAAATCCACTTCTACTGTGGGCTATATTCATCGTGCATTTGAAAAAATTGCAGAGCGCAGACCATTATATCAAATAACCCCATTAACCGATCGTTTAAATTATTGCTCATCTCCATTAAATAATATGGGTTGGCATTTAACCTGCGAAAAATTATTGGGTATTCATACGCCCAAAAGGGTTGACTATCTCCGCATCATCATCATGGAGCTTGCCCGCATTAGCGATCACCTTATTTGCAATTCTATTGTAGGGGTTGATAGCGGAGCTTATACCGGCTTCTTATATGTAATGCAATTCCGTGAATTGATTTATGAAATTTACGAAGAAATTTGTGGCAGCCGTTTAACAACCACTATTGGTCGTATTGGTGGTTTTGAAAGAAACTTCAGCAATGCCGCTTTTGAAAAATTAGAAAAATTTCTGGATGATAAAAATGGCTATCCTGCACAGTTAAGAGAGTTTGAAAAACTATTTAACCGCAACAGGATATTTATGGAGCGTACCATTGGCAGCGGCCCTATAAGTGCCGAACGTGCATTGAACTACGGCTTTACCGGGCCTAATCTTCGTGCCGCAGGTGTTGACTACGATGTACGGGTAGCCACTCCTTACAGTAGCTACCAGGATTTTGATTTCACCATACCTGTGGGTAATACAGGCGACTGTTACGATAGATTCCTGGTTCGCAATGAAGAAATGTGGCAAAGCTTAAGCATCATTAATCAGGCCTATAAAAAAGTACAGGAATTCAAGGGCGCTGAAGCCGAAGTTTTTCATGCAGATGCTCCGGATTATTATTTGCCCGAGAAAAAAGATGTTTATACCAAAATGGAAGCACTCATCTATCACTTTAAAATTGTAATGGGCGAAACAGAAATGCCGGTTGGCGAAGTGTATCATTCTATTGAAGGTGCCAATGGAGAGTTGGGCTATTATTTAATAAGCGATGGAGGAAGAACACCATACAGGTTGCATTTTCGCAGGCCCTGCTTTATTTATTACCAGGCTTTTCCGGAGTTGGTAGAAGGCGGCTTGCTTAGCGATGCAATTATTACAATGAGTAGTTTGAATTTGATAGCAGGAGAAATGGACGCTTAAAGTATTGTATAATTGATAATGGATAATTGATAATTATAAGTGTGAAAGTGCATGAAGGTAGTATTGCCTTTTTTTACTTTTTATTTTTGAATTTTTATAGAATATGGTATCGTTTAACGAACAACAAATTGCCAAAGTGAAGCAAATAATTGCACGCTATCCCGAGGGAAAGCAAAAAAGTGCATTGCTTCCGGTGTTGCACCTGGCACAGGATAGTTTTGGTGGATGGCTCGATGTGCCGGTGATGGATTATGTGGCTTCCTTGCTGAGCATTGAGCCTATTGAAGTGTACGAGGTTGCCAGCTTTTACAGCATGTACAATTTAAAACCTGTAGGCAAACATTTATTTGAAGTATGCCAAACCGGTCCATGTATGGTGAAAGGTTGCGATGATATCATAGATTATATCAAACTGAAACTGAATATCAATGTAGGCGAAACCACCGCCGATGGAATGTTCACTTTAAAAACAGTGGAATGCTTAGGTGCTTGTGGCTATGCTCCTATGATGCAGTATGGCAAAACCTACAGAGAACATTTAACCAAAGAAAAAGTAGATGCTATTATTGAAGAATGCAGAGCCAAAAGCAATTAAAAAGTAAAAATTCAAAATTAAAAATCATGCAGGCAATTGTGCCATATTTAAACTTTAACGGTAATGCTGCGGAAGCCCTGGCTTTTTACAGCAATGCCTTAAATGGTCAGGTAGTTTTTCAACAGCCCTTTGGAGATATGGCTCCCGACCCATCTTGTAAAGACAAAATAATGCATGCAACATTTGTTGCCGGCGATTTAACATTGATGGTAAGCGATTGTCCTACGGGAGTGAGTGTGAACAGCGGCGACCAGGTGAGCCTTTCATTGAATTTTGATAATGTGGAAACTTTGGAAAAAACTTTCAATGCTTTGGCAGAAGACGGCAATATTACCATGCCCCTGCAGGATACATTTTGGGGAGCAAGATTTGGAATGACCAAAGATAAGTTTGGCGTGCACTGGATGTTTAATTTTGATTACGACAAGAAGTAAGAAGTAAAAAAAAAAGAAAAAATTCAAAACAGTTTTGATTTTACTGTAATTAAAATAGCAAAGTGTAAGTTTAAAGCCAGTTTTGACTTTTGACTTTTGACTTTTGACTTTCAACAAATGAGTAAGAAATTATTATTAGCAAACGCACATGTTCCGGGTATAAGAACCTACGAAGTGTATCGCCGTGAAGGTGGTTACCGAAGTGTGGAAAAAGCTTTGAAGATGAAGCCCGAAGAAATTGTAGAAGAAGTGAAGAAGAGCGGCTTACGAGGCCGTGGTGGTGCCGGTTTCCCTACTGGTTTAAAATGGAGTTTTATTGCAAAACCCGAAGGTGTGCCACGCCATTTAGTGGTAAATGCCGATGAAAGTGAACCCGGTACTTTTAAAGACCGCTACCTGATGGAATATATTCCTCATTATTTAATTGAAGGAATGATTGTATCGTCTTTTGCCTTGGGTAGCAATGTGAGCTATATCTATATCCGTGGAGAATATGCATGGATAACCAATATTTTAGAAGAAGCCATTGATGAAGCCAAACAAAATGGCTGGCTCGGAAAAAATATCCAGGGCAGCGGTTTCGATTGTGAAATTTATGTTCAGCGTGGTGCGGGCGCATATATCTGTGGTGAAGAAACAGCATTAATAGAATCGCTGGAAGGCAAAAGAGGTAATCCAAGAATTAAACCACCGTTTCCGGCAGTAAAAGGCGTGTGGGAAAGACCAACTGTGGTAAACAATGTAGAAACCATTGCAGCCGTAGTGCCCATCATCAACGAAGGTGGCGAAGCTTATGCTCAAATTGGCATTGGAAAATCTACCGGCACCAAATTAATTTCTGCCTGTGGTAATATTAATAAACCCGGGGTTTATGAAATTGATATGACCATAAGTGTGGAAGAATTTATTTACAGCGATGAATATTGTGGTGGTATTCCCAATGGTAAAAAATTAAAAGCCTGCATACCCGGTGGTTCATCGGTACCTATTTTACCTGCAAACTTATTACTCACTACTGCTAAAGGCGAAAAAAGATTAATGAATTACGAAAGCCTGAGCGATGGCGGCTTTGCAACAGGTACTATGATGGGATCCGGCGGATTTGAAGTGCTCGACGAAGATCAGTGCATTGTAAAACATACCTATACCTTAGCCCGGTTTTATCGTCATGAAAGTTGCGGCCAATGCAGCCCATGCCGGGAAGGTACCGGCTGGATGGAAAAAATATTAAAAAAGATAGAAACAGGCAAAGGCGAAATGAAGGATATTGATTTGCTCTGGGATATTCAGCGCAAAATTGAAGGCAATACCATTTGTCCGCTGGGCGATGCTGCGGCATGGCCGGTGGCAGCAGCCATCCGTCATTTTAGAGATGAATTTGAATGGCATATTTTGAACCCGGAAAAATGCCTGACAGAGAATTTTGGATTAAGGCATTATGCGGATGCGATTCATGTACCTGTAGCGTAGAAAGTAAAAATTCAAAAGTAAAAATTCAAAAGTATGGAGGATGAAATTGAATTTTTTGAACTAAAGGAAGAAGATAAACCTTATGGAATAAAGCATAGGTGTTTTTATTTTTCTAAGGAGGTTGTAAAGCTTGTTGGTATGGTTAAATATGATAGGATTTACCATTCAATGTTTGATCAGCTTTTAAGAAGTGCAACTTCAATAGGTGCAAACCTGGTTGAAGGAACTGCGGGAAGTTCTAAAAAAGATTGGCGAAACTATTATGCCATTGCTTTGAAATCGGCAAATGAAACAAAGTATTGGCTATGTTTAATAAGAGATACCATTGATGTATCTAAGGAGAAATTAAATGAATTAATAATTGAAGCAAATGAGTTGTCAAAGATCATTGCTTCAATAATTGTAAAGTCTCAAGTTTAATTTTTTTGACTTTTGACTTTTTAATTTTTAATTATGAGTGAACAAAACAAACCGGCTGTTTTTAAGGTAACCATCGACAACATCACTATCGATGTTGCACCCGGTACTACAATACTTAATGCCGCAAGGCAAATAGGAGGTGATGTTACGCCACCGGCAATGTGCTATTACAGCAAGCTGGAAGGCAGTGGTGGTAAATGCCGTACCTGCCTGGTAGAAGTGGCAGCAGGCTCTACCGCCGACCCAAGGCCCATGCCTAAATTGGTGGCCAGTTGCCGCACCGGTGTAATGGATGGTATGATTGTAAAAAACATCACCAGCGATAGAGTATTGGATGCAAGAGAAGGAGTAGTTGAATTTTTGTTGCTGAATCATCCGCTCGATTGCCCCATTTGCGATCAGGCAGGAGAATGTCATTTGCAGGATTTGAGCTATGAGCATGGTAATGCAGGTACCCGCTACGAATTTACCAGAAGAACATTTAAGAAAGAAGATATTGGCCCCTTTATTCAATTGCACATGACCCGTTGTATTCTTTGTTATCGTTGTGTGTATGTGGCAGGGCAATTAACCAATCAAAGAGTACATGGTGTAATTGACAGGGGCGATCATGCAGCTATTTCAACTTTTATTTCCAGGGCAATTGATAACGACTTTAGCGGCAATATGATTGATGTGTGCCCGGTGGGAGCTTTAACCGATAAAACTTTCCGGTTTAAAAACAGGGTATGGTTCACCAAACCGGTAGATGCCCATAGAAATTGCGATAATCCGCAATGCTGTGGAAAAGCTACCTTGTGGATGCGGGGAGATGAAGTGTATAGAGTTACTGTGCGTAAAGATCCTTTTGGCGAAGTGCAAAGCTACGATGGCAAACCGGGCTGGATTTGCAATACCTGCCGATTCGATAAAAAGCAGGCAAGAGATTGGGTGGTAGAAGGGTTAACAACTATTAGCAGGCACTCGGTAATTGGAGCTAATAAATACAAAATATTAGAACAGCCAAAAGAAACCATTGAGCAAGTAATGGATGGACGAAAGCCAAAATTATTGATGGATATTCATTCCATTAGTGAAGTAAATAAGCCGGGCATTGAATTGAGTGAATTAAGCAGGCCGGCACATTCAACAGATTTTAAAAAGGCGGATGAATAACATTGGTTTACCCGGCGAATTTTGATTTGCTGTACAAGAGTGCGACGCAACTTATGTTGCACATAGGTATAAAGTTGGTTACAAAAAAAATTAAGCGAAATGCTTTTAACGATAGACCTGGGATTTTTTATTGAAAAGTTAGTGTTGATTGTGATAGTGGTATCCATTGCATTGGTGGTGGCCATGTACACTACTTACGGCGAACGTAAAGTGGCTGCAATTTTACAAGACAGGCGTGGCCCCAACAGGGCCGGCCCCTTTGGACTTTTACAACCCCTGGCCGATGGGATGAAGTTGTTTTTTAAAGAAGAAATTATTCCCAACTTTTCTTCAAAGGTTTTGTTCATATTGGGGCCTTCGCTGGCAATGATTACAGCTATTATGACCAGTGCAGTAATTCCCTGGGCCGATAAAATTGAGCTTTTCGGCCGAACCATTTCTTTGCAGGTGGCCGATGTAAACATTGGAATATTATATGTGTTTGCCGTAGTGAGTATGGGGGTGTATGGTATAATGATTGGTGGTTGGGCAAGTAATAATAAATACTCTTTAATGGGTGCGGTTCGTGCTGCATCGCAAATTATAAGTTACGAGTTGGCAATGGGTATTTCTTTAATTGCTTTGCTAATGGTAACGGGTACGCTTAGCCTAAAAGACATGGTAGTGCAGCAGCAGGAAACTATGTGGAATATAGTGTATCAACCCCTGGGCTTTTTGATATTTTTAATTTGTGCATTTGCAGAATGTAATCGTACTCCTTTTGATTTGCCCGAAGCAGAAAGTGAATTGGTGGCAGGTTATCATACAGAGTATTCATCCATGAAATTGGGCTTTTACCTTTTTGCCGAATACATCAATATGTTCATCAGCAGTGTGGTAATGAGTACCCTTTTCTTTGGCGGTTACGATATTCCATTTGTAAACGATGCAGCAGTGGCCGATAGCTGGGGCAACTGGCTGGCACTGGCTCAGTCAGCCTGTTTAATGATTAAAGTATTGTGCTTTATATTTTTGTTTATGTGGGTAAGATGGACCATTCCAAGGTTTAGATACGATCAACTAATGAGGTTGGGATGGCAGGTGTTGATTCCGCTGGCATTGTTTAATATGCTGGCAACAGGTGCGGCCATTTTATTTTTTGATAAATAAAATGACCTAATTAATTTTTAATATTGCAAACTTTTAATAAAATGCAGGCATTAACAAACAGAGTGAAACCGGTAGAAAGAAAGCCCATGAACTTTATGGAGCGATTGTATTTACCGGGCATCTTAAAAGGGATGTTCATCACTTTCAGTCATATTTTTAAGAAAAAGCCAACCATTAATTATCCTGAAAAAACCAGGCCATTTAGCCCGGTGTTTAGAGGAATGCATGTGTTGAACAGAGATGCCGAAGGAAGAGAAAACTGTACAGCCTGTGGTTTGTGTGCTGTGGCCTGCCCTGCTGAAGCCATAACCATGGAAGCGGCAGAAAGACAAAACGGAGAAGAGCATTTGTACAGGGAAGAAAAATATGCNNAAATATGAAATAAATATGCTGCGCTGTATTTTTTGTGGCTTGTGCGAAGAAGCCTGCCCAAAAGATGCAATTTATTTAAGTGAAACTTTTACGCCTGCCGACTATCAGCGTAAACAGTTTATTTATGGTAAAAACGATTTGCTTATACCGCACCCGGTTGAGCAAAAAGAAGCCTATGAAAAAGCATTGGGCAATAGGGCAAAAAATAAAACAACTAACTAATTACATACATTATTCTCTTTCTGAGTGAAGAGTTGAAAGGAACTATATGAACATTCTAAGTTTA
The DNA here is from genome assembly GCA_002352045.1 of Chitinophagaceae bacterium UBA2793. Lineage (GTDB taxonomy): Bacteria > Bacteroidota > Bacteroidia > Chitinophagales > Chitinophagaceae > Ferruginibacter. The sequence goes on from DEHT01000024.1 coordinate 24,524, forward strand.
TTATTTTACATTTTATCTGCAATGGCCGTGGGCAGCGCTATCATGATGCTGCTGAGTAAAAATCCGGTTAAAAGTATTTTGTGGCTAATAGTAGTATTCTTTGCCATTTCGGGGCATTATATTTTATTGAATGCCCAGTTTTTGGCGGTAGTGAATATTATTGTCTATGCAGGTGCTATAATGGTTCTTTTTCTTTTTGTGGTAATGCTAATGAACCTCAATAGTACAGTGGAGCCGGTTAAGAATTTTAGAATGCAATTAATAGGTATCATTTCGGGAGGAGCATTGTTTTTAATTATTCTTTCTTCTTTAATGAAGGGCGAAGGCAAAGCTCAGTTGGTTCAAATGAGAGTAGGAGATGCCGGCCTAATTAAAAACCTGGGAAATGTATTGTTTACCAATTATGTGTTACCATTTGAAATAGCCAGTATTCTATTTCTAAGTGCAATGATTGGCGCAGTAGTAATTGGAAAAAAAGCTTAAAAAAAGTATGAATAATTTATTTAAAAAAATGGCGGTTGCAGCCCTGCTGTTAATTACTAGCTTGGGTACCCATGCACAAATAAAAATTGGTGATATGGATATTGACCTCGACCAACTTTTAGGCAAAGCCAAAGTTTTAAAAGTGCAGAAAGGGTTTAGTCCTAAATTTTTTCTGGGCGACCTTCAATTAAATAAAGTGGGCATACTGGGCGAAAAGCTAAAAGGCGTGGAAGTGCTGGGCCAGGTGTTTAATAAAAAAAATATTGACCAGGTAACCAAGTTGTATAAAACATATAAAACCGGGTTGATTGTTTTTAAAGTGTTAGGAGCTGCCGGAACAGCCGTTACCACTTATAGTGTAATTAGAGGTGCTACCAATAGCGATAAATTTGATGATGGTACCGTTAAAAAAATGCTTTACCCGGCCCTGGCAAGTGTGGCAACAGGGGTTCTCACTAAAGTATTAACCAAACAAGCTTCTTACAAAGCTGTGGATATTTTTAATGGGGTGGTAAAAAATAAAGTGAAAGATATTTTTTCAATAAAGCCTGCATCCGAAACTTTGGGTGTTGGCCTCTATGTACAATTATAATTATGGATATAAAATATTATATCGGTTTATCGCTGGCGTTATTTTCCATAGGCATTATTGGGGTACTTACCCGGCGCAACGCTATTTTGATATTTATGTGTGTGGAACTAATGTTGAATGCGGTTAATCTTTTATTAGTGGCATTTTCTAAAATGCATGCCATGAGCGGAGTAGCAAAAGCTTCGGCTAATTATGTGGCAGATGCGCAAATATTTGTGTTCTTCATTATGGTGGTGGCAGCGGCAGAAGTGGCCGTAGGGCTGGCTATTATTGTAATGTTGTACCGTAATACGCATTCGGTTGACATAAACTTTTTAAACAGACTGAAGAATTAAAAATTAAAAAGTAAAAATTAAATAATCAGAAAGATTTTACATATTGAATGAGCCTTTTTGAATTTTGAATTTTGAATTTTGACTTGTTTATGAACACTATTTTAAATTTGGCCTGGTTAATTCCCGTATTGCCCCTGGTTGGTTTTATCATCAACGGGTTGGGAAGAAAATCTTTAAACAAAGGCATGGTAAGTGTGATTGGGTGTGGCGTTATTTTGGCTGCCTTTGTGTTGAGTGTAATGGTTTTTTTACAAACCAAATCGGGCAATACTATTAATGCTCATTATTTTGATTTTATTCAACTCTCGTCTTTTAATCTTGGATTTGAGTTTAAAATTGACCAACTTTCTTCCTTGTTTCTTTTAATCATTACCGGGGTAGGTTTTTTAATTCATGTATATTCAACCGCCTACATGCACGAAGAAGACAATAAAGACTTCGCTAAATATTTTTCATACCTCAATTTGTTTGTGTTTTCCATGCTATTGCTGGTAATGGGCGGCAATTTTGTAATTATGTTTATTGGTTGGGAAGGCGTAGGGCTTTGCTCTTATCTATTGATTGGATATTGGTTTAAAAATACCGACTATACCAAGGCTGCCAACAAAGCCTTTATTATGAACCGCATTGGCGACCTCGGATTTTTGCTGGCTGTTTTTTGGTTGATTGCAAAGGTAGGCTCCGTAAATTTTGATACCGTATTTTCTGCCGCAAGTCTTGCAAAATTATCTGCAACAGATATTACCGGCATTACCTTATTATTGTTTGTAGGAGCAACCGGCAAAAGTGCTCAAATTCCTTTATATACCTGGTTGCCCGATGCCATGGCAGGTCCTACTCCTGTAAGTGCTTTAATACATGCTGCCACTATGGTTACTGCCGGTATTTACATGATAGCAAGAAGTAATGCTTTGTTCTCCATGGCAGAACTTACCATGACCATCATTACATTTGTTGGCTTGGCAACAGCATTGTTAGCAGCATCCATCGCCATCAAGCAAAACGATATTAAAAAAGTGCTGGCATACTCTACCGTTAGTCAGTTGGGCTTTATGTTTATTGCATTGGGTACTGGTAATTATGTGGCAGCAGTTTTCCATGTATTAACACACGCATTCTTTAAGGCGCTCATGTTTTTGGGAAGCGGTAGTGTAATTCATGCAATGGGTGGCGAACAGGATATTCGTAAAATGGGCGGCCTGCACTGCCACATGAAAATTACCAGCATTACCTTTTTAATAGGTTGTTTAGCTATCTCAGGTATTCCCGGCTTTTCCGGCTTCTTTAGTAAAGACGAAATTTTAGTTGGTGCTTTCAGTGTTCATGGTTATGGGCCTGTGTTATACAGCATCACTTTATTTGCTGCCTTGCTTACAGCTTTTTATATGTTCCGATTGTACTTTATTACGTTCACCGGAAAATTTAGGGGCACACATGAACAGGAACATCATTTGCACGAAAGTCCTTCGGCAATGACCATTCCTTTAATCGTACTGGCCATATTAAGTATAATAGGTGGCTTTGTGGGAGTACCCGAAGCATTGGGAGGCCATCACCAATTGGCTTCATATCTTTCGCCGGTGGTAAAATCGGTTACCCATCATTTAAGCCATAGCACCGAATATATTTTAATGGCAGTATCTACTTTGTTGGTATTTGCCTCAATTGCTTTTGCATGGATGAAATACAAAAATTACCAGGCAGAAGGTAATGCAACCGGCTTTGGAAAAGTATTGCAAAACAAATGGTATGTAGATGAATTGTACGATGTTGTTTTTGTAAAACCATTGATGAAGTTTTCGGCTTTCCTAAACAACATTGTTGAGAAAAAAGGAATTGATGGTTTGGTGAATGGTGTAGGCAAGGCGGTTCAATATGGTGGCCGGCAATTTCGATTATTGCAAAGTGGCCAGGTTGGCTTATATGTGTTGTTGATGGTGGTGGGAATGTTGGGTTTATTTATCATTCAATTTTTTTGTAAAAAATAATTATAGTGGGAGAATTTATTACGTTTCCGGAATTGTTTATATGGCTGCCTTTATTGGCGGGGCTCTTGGCATTTTTTCTAAAGGGCAATTCAGCAAAAAACTGGGCTACCTTTTCTTCATTGATAGTGTTAGCAGTAGTGGTAGCAAGTTTGTTTTATTCGGACGATAAACAATATGCATCCTACAATAGGGTGAACTATTATTGGCTAAAGCAAATAGGCAATAGCTTTTTTGTTGGGCTCGATTCAACAAGCAGGTTGTTGGCATTACTTACTGCCATTGCGTTTCCGGTAATATTCATCACTACCTCAAAAAATAATTATAAAAACCCGGCTGCATTTTATGGGTTAATGTTGTTATCGCAAAGTGGTTTGATGGGTGTATTTGTTTCAATGGATGCCTTGTTGTTTTACTTCTTTTGGGAACTGGCTTTAATACCGGTGTACTTCCTGTGCAGCAGGTGGGGTGGCGAAAAAAGAATACAAACTACCTTTAAATTCTTTGTATATACTTTTGCCGGTTCATTATTAATGCTTGCGGGTATCTTGTATGTATATATGCATACATCACAAAGAGTTTTTGAAGATGGAACCGTTTCGTCTCATTCATTTGCGCTTCATTCTTTTATGAGTACAATGCTTAGTATTAAAGAGCAAGGTTGGCTGTTTGCATTATTCTTTATTGCTTTTGCAATTAAAATGCCCATATTCCCTTTTCATACTTGGCAGCCCGATACCTACGATCAATCACCTACATCTGTTACCATGGTTATGAGTGCCGTAATGGTGAAAATGGGACTGTTTGCAGTTATGCGTTGGCTTATACCTGTGTTACCTGCAGGAGCATTGGCTCATGCAAACATGGTTATTATACTTTGTGTAATAGGAATATTGTATGCAAGCTGCATAGCATTGGTGCAGGATAACATTAAAAAGTTGATTGCCTATTCTTCCATAGCCCATATTGGATTAATGTGTGCCGCTATTTTTACATTTAAAGAAATAGGGGTACAAGGTGCGGTGATTCAGCTTTTCAGTCATGGCATTAATATTTTGGGCATGTGGGTGGTGTTTGATATTGTAGAAAGACAAACAGGTGTAAAAAATATTTCGCAACTCGGAGGCATTGCAACTAAGGCACCGGTGCTAACCATCTTTTTAGTAATTATTGCACTGGCCAATATTGCACTGCCATTAACCAATGCATTTGTAGGTGAGTTTATGATGTTTGGTGGATTGTTTCAACTAAATCCCTGGTATGCATTTGCAGCAGTCATAAGTATTATACTGGCTGCTACTTACACACTCAATATGATACGCAAGGCATTTTATGGCGAAGTTTCGCCGGCGGTGCAGGGCATGAAAGATATTGGTTTTGCAGAAAAATCGGCACTGGCCGGGTTGGTGTTGCTTATTCTATTATTTGGAATAATGCCACAGCCAATGATTGAATTTACAAAAGACGCTTTAAAAAATATTTTAGCTGTATTGCCAAAATAGGCATCAGAAAACTATTGCAGATTAATTATGAATGCTATTTTATTTTCAGCTTTGTGGGGTATTGTAATGATGTTTAGCGGAGTATTCGTTAAACGCAAATCTACCGTAAGCTTATTGGCAATTATCGGAATAGTATTGTTGTTTGTAGCCAATGCTATAGAACTCAATACCTATCAACCGTTTTTTTATATCGACTCCTGGGATATGCTTAGGGTGAATAGTTTTAACCTTAGCTTTTTGGCAGTGGTTTTTGGCTGCACCCTTTTATTCTTTTTGTTAAGTGCATCCGATATATTAAAAGTGGGCGAGCATGGAGGAGAGTACTTTGCATTAATCTTTTTTGTACTCTGCGGTATAAGCTTATGCGCCACTTTTAATACTTTGCTGATATTGTTTATTGGCATCGAAATAATGTCTATCCCTTTATACATACTCACAGGTAGCGATAAACGAAATTTAAAAAGCAACGAAGCTGCATTGAAATATTTTTTAATGGGCTCATTCTTTACCGGTGTAATGCTTATGGGTATTGCTTTTATTTATGGCGGCAATCCTTCGGCATCGTTTTATATAGATAATATTCAGTTAGGTAAAGATGCATTGAACCCCATGATAGCTACTGGGCTGGTATTGCTTTTAATTTCATTATCATTTAAGGTATCGGCTGCACCCTTTCACTTTTGGACGCCAGATGTGTACGACGGTGCACCCACAGTGTTCACCTCATTTATGGCTACCATTGTAAAGGTGGGCGCATTTTTTGCTTTTGTGCGACTGTTTGAAAACTCATTTGGAAAAATTCATACACAGTGGCAAACGCTCTTAGTGGTTATAACTGTTTCCACACTTTTAATTGGAAACATTACAGCCGTTTTTCAACAGAGTGTAAAAAGAATGATGGCTTATTCGAGTATTGCACAGGCAGGCTTTATGCTATTTGCCTTGTTTGCATTAAACGAAAGAGCCAAGGAAGGACTTGTGTTATATTCGGCCGCTTATAGTGTAGCCACCATAGGCTTCTTTGCCATTTTAATTAAGATGAAAGATTATACCATTGAAGGATTCAATGGTATGGGACAAACCAATCCGGTATTGGGTATAACAGCCACCATTTTCCTTTTGTCTTTAACGGGCATTCCATTAACCGCAGGATTTCAAAGTAAATTTTATATGCTAATGGCGGCAGTAGAAAATGGAGCTCATTTTTGGGTGGTAATTGCGGCTGTGCTATTGGCCGCAGTAAGTGCTTATTATTACTTTAGAGTTATACAAGCCATTTGGTTTAAACAACCCGCAAATGCAAACCCGGTAAATGAAGAAGAAGTGTCCGGGTCCTTTAAATTGCTTTTAATTATATCGGCAATCTTAATTATTGTTTTAGGGGTATATCCCGAGCTGCTCATTCAATGGCTTTATCATTAATTGCCATTTATAAAAACATTTGATTACAATGTGCTTTAGGCCTTAACTTTAAGGGCATATTTTAATTGATGACAAATAAAGATTCCATTGCCCTTTCCTGGACAAATGTAAAAGGTAACCGGCTTCGTACAGCCATAACGGTTACTATAATGGCCCTGGGTATTTTTGCTTTAATACTTATTATAACTGCTATACAGGCTGCCAGCAATAGCATGACAGATAGTTTTTCTTCCATGGGTGCCAATGCCTTTAGCATTCGCTACAAAGAGCGCAATATTCGATTTGGCGGCGGTGGCAGCAAAGCAAGCGTTTCAAAAAAAAATGCCCGAAGCAGGAAGTCAACCACCGGTATTCCCATTAGCTACGATGAAGCCCGAATGTTTAAGCAACGGTATAATTTTCCGTCTGCAAAAGTAGGTTTGGCAATGCGTGGCGGCACAGGCATTGTGGTAAACAATAGCCGTAAAAAAACCAGCCCCGAGATTACCAGTTTTGGAGGAGATGAAAATTATCTTGAATTAAATGGATACAAAATTGAGTATGGCAGAAATTTTACAGCCACAGAAATAGCATCGGGCAGCAATGTGTGTATGCTGGGGCAGGGTGTAGCCACCAGGCTTTTTCCTGATAATATACAAAAGGCAATAGATGCTGTGGTAAATGTAGATCACATTCCTCACCGGGTAATTGCAGTGCTGGAAGATAAAGGCTCAAGTGCTTTTTTCAATAGTAGTAAAATTGTTATACAACCTCTTACTTCGGTTCGAAAAATGTATGCTACCGACAATACTTCGTATAATATTGCAGTAATGGTACCCGAAATTAAATTAATGGATATGGCTGTAGGCGAAGCCACCGGTACTTTTCGCCCCATTCGTAAACTGGAAATAAAAGACGACGATAATTTTTACATTGATAAAAGCGATAGTGTAGCAGCAACTTTTTTAGCCAACTTAGCTTTCTTAGAAATAGGTACTATTGGAATTGCTTTTATAACATTAATAGGATCGGCCATTGGGTTAATGAATATTATGCTGGTTGCAGTAAACGAACGAACCAAAGAAATTGGCCTGGCAAAAGCACTGGGCTGCACATCTGCCGATATACAAAAACAGTTTTTGTACGAATCGGTTTTTATAAGCCTTATGGGTGCTGCAGCAGGAATCACCGCAGGAATTATTTTAGGTAATGGAGTGGCACTACTTCTCAATACCGGTTTTGTAGTGCCCTGGGGTTGGGTGCTGGCTGCCATTTTGGTATGCTCCTTAGTTGGATTAGCGGCAGGGTTTTACCCGGCCCGCAAAGCAGCAAAATTAGACCCAATTGTAGCCCTTAGATATGAATAAGAAAATGAAATACTAACATCAATTAGTTTATATAAAAACCTGCAATAAATTATAAAAAATAAAATCATTTAAAAAAAACATTGACTTATGAACTACTTTCAATTATTTTATTAACTTGTGCGTCCCGATTTAATTTATTTCCCTTTTAAACTGTGTTTTATATTTATTTTTTTATTAGCATTGTATCACTATCAGAATAAATTTTTATTAACAACTAGAATTTAAATTTTCACTATCAAAAAAATCGAATGTTATGGCAGAAACTAAACCAACTGCATCCGTAAAACCTGTTACTTCAGTTCAGGCAAAAAAATCAAGTAATGCAATTAGCTGGATTGCTCCTATTTTGTGCATTGTAGCCGGTTATTTGATTTGGCGATTCGTATTAGGAAGCGCTTCTAATTTTAAACATGCAGGAACCGGATGGTTTTGGCCCGATCATCATGAGCCATTGCCCGGTAAAGGTTTTGCAGGCATGTATTTGGGAGGTATAGTAGTACCTATTTTGATTGGTACTTTCCTTACAGCATTAGTGTTTGTAATTGAAAGGTTCTTAACCATTTCAAAAGCAACCGGTACAGGAAACAATGCCGATTTTGTACGCAAAGTGCAATACCATCTTGCTAATAAAAATGTAGATGCAGCATTAGCAGAGTGCGACAAACAAAAAGGCTCTGTAGGTAATGTAATGAAAGCAGGCTTACACCGTTACAAAGACATGATTGGTAACACCGAATTGGCAACCGATCAAAAAGTAGCGGCAATTCAAAAAGAAGTAGAAGAAGCTACGGCATTAGAATTACCTATGTTGGAAAAGAATCTTGTATTCTTATCAACCATCGCTTCGGTAGCAACCCTTTTGGGTTTGTTTGGAACGGTATTGGGTATGATTCGTTCATTTGCTGCATTAGGTGCCGATGGCGGCGGTGGTGCTGCTGCAACAGCTCTTTCGCAAGGTATTTCTGAAGCCTTGTACAATACAGCTTTGGGTATTGGTACCTCTGCGGTAGCTATCATTTTCTATAATATGTTTACAACACGTATTGATGGTATTACTTATGGTATTGATGAATCTGGTTTCACTTTAACTCAATCATTCGCTTCTCTGTACAAATAATGTATGGAAAAACGAAACCGAATCATCTAAGTAGAATATCATAAAATAATTATTAAACATGCCAAAAGTTAAAATACCCCGCAAGAGTACAATCGTAGATATGACTGCGATGTGCGATGTGGCTTTTTTGCTGCTGTCGTTCTTTATTTTGGCTACTAAACAAAAACCGCCGGAGGTAATGGCTGTAACACCGCCCAACTCCATTTCGGCAAAAGTAGCTCCCGATAAGGCTATCCTTATTACGATGACTAAAGACGGCAGAGCTTTTATAAGCCTGGGCGACGAAACAAGAAAAGCAGATATCTTAAAAGATATCAATACAATAAAACAACTCGGCCTTACACCTTCGGAACTGGCTAAATGGGGCAAAACAGAATTTTATGGTTTGCCTTTAAACCAGGTAAAAAGCTCGCTTGCATTAAGCGATCCTATTCCGCCAATTAAGTTGCCCGGTATTCCCATTTCGGATACTACTAACAACGAGTTGACCGATTGGCTACGCAGTGTTACCAATGTATTTGCCGGCGAAGATCAAAAGCAATTGCAGGAAATGCTGTTAATTAAAGGCGATGGCGAAGTTTTGTACCCGGTTTTCAAAAATGTAAAAAGAGCATTTAAGAAAAACCAGTTATTTAAATTCCGCATTGTTACCAATGGCGAACCTGTACCAATTGGATCCGAATTGTACATGGACAGCAAAAAGAAGTAAACAAAATTTTTAAAAGAAAAAAGCAGTAAGATGGCAGAAATGGATACCTCGTCGGGTGGCAGTCATAAGAAAGGCCCCGGCGTAAAAAAAGGTAAAAAACTTTCTACAAGAGTAGATCTTACTCCAATGGTGGACTTGGGTTTTCTGCTGGTAACATTCTTTGTATTTACCACTACCATGCAGCAAAGCACTGCCATGAATATGAACGAACCCAAAGACGATAATCCCGAAGAGCAAATGAAAGTAAAAAATTCAGGTGCTATGACGATATTGTTGGGCAAGCAGGATCAGCTCTATTATTACTACGGGCAATTAGATCCGGCTACACTTTCAGAGCAGTTTAAGAGTACCAGCTTTAAGGAGATAAGACAGTTAATTGTAGATAAGAAAAAAGCAACACCAATAGATGATTTGATGTACATCATTAAATCCGATTCGAGTTCAAATTTTAAAAATGCTATTGATATTTTAGACGAAATGGCCATCTCTGCAGTACCTGCAGGTCACTATGCCGAAGTGGATATTACTCCCGCAGAAGCATTGATGATTAGGGAAACCGAAGCAGCCAATGGAATTAAATAAAATATTTTTTGTGCAATTTGAACTCAATCGCATCTAATAAAATAAAGAGATTAAAATGGAAGCAAACAAAATTTTAAGCGCAGATATTCTCGACATCATTTTTGATGGCAAGAATAAAACGTATGGTGCATACGATTTGCGTAAAACCTATGCCTCAAGGCTTAAAAAAGCTTTGTTGGCCGTGTTGGTATTGTTGGGCATCGTTTTCGCTACATCAGTTTTGGCAACTAAAGTGGGCAAATCCGATAAAAACGATATAGATGTGCTTGACACCCAATTGGCAGAAATAAAAAATGACGAGCCGGCACCACCACCTCCACCACCTCCGCCACCACCGCCGACGCCACCACCACCACCGGAAATTAACCAGGTGAAATTTACTCCTCCAAAAGTGGTTAAAGATGAAGAGGTAAAACCCGAGGAAAAAATTGAAGAAATTAAAGACGACCAGGCTATTAGTAACAAAACGGTAGAGAGCGAAAACAAAGTGCAAATTGTGCAGGCTCCCGTTGAAGAAAAAGGAACCCAGGTTGTAGAAGCTCCCGTAGTTTCGGAAGATGAAAATAAAGTATTCAATAAAGTAGAAATTGAAGCTGCTTTTCCCGGTGGTACAGGAGCCTGGACAAAATACCTTCGTAACAAACTCGATGCAAACACTCCCATTGACAATGGTGCACCCGAAGGTACTTACCAGGTAATTGTAAAGTTTATTGTGAGTAAAGATGGTAGCATTAGTGATGTGGTTGCAGAAACCAAGCATGGCTATGGCATGGAACAAGAAGCCATTAAGGTAATTAAAAATGGTCCTAAATGGACTCCGGCTCAGCAAAACGGACGCATGGTAAATGCATACCGTCGCCAGCCGATTACTTTTGTGGTTCAGGAACAATAATTTTTCTCCAACTTACATTTATAAAAAAACTCCCGATTATTTCGGGAGTTTTTTTATGGATATTTTTTCCATTGCCATCACAGTAGTATAAAACTAAATGCTATGGCAGAAATTAATCAACCCAACCGGCAACCCAAAAAAGGCAGGTCATTTTTTGCAATGAAAAAAATAAACATAGACCTCACACCTATGGTTGATCTCGGTTTTATCCTCGTTACTTTTTTTGTTTTTACCAGCACACTTTCCGAGCTAAAAGTAATGAACATGGTTACACCCAATGATGAAAATGATGGAGCTGATAAAATTTGTGCATCCTGTGCACTTACTTTTATTCCTGTACAAGGCGATAATGTATGGTATTACAGCGGCATGGAACAAAATGCTAATTACCAATTGACAACTATCAGCCAATTGCGTAATATTATTAGCCAAAAAAAGAAATGGGTTCAGTCTATAAGAGGTAAAGATGAATTACAGGTGATTATCCGTGGGGCAGAAGGTGCATCATTCAGTAATGTAGTTGATATTATTGATGAGTGCCATATAGCTGCTGTAAAAAGATATTACTTTGATGAACTAAACCCACAACAAAGGCTACAGTTCAATTAAAGAATGCAGAGTGTATCTTTGGCGCATGAACAATAAATTATCGGGATGGGACGATACCATTGCGGCAATATCAACAGCAGCCGGTATTGGAGCTATAGCAGTAATAAGGGTGAGTGGTTCAAAAGCATTTGAAATTGTAAATAGTTTATTTCCTTCTAAAGATATTTCCAGTCTGCCTTCGCATACTTTGCATGTAGGCATACTGCAACTCGAGCAAACCGTTATTGACGAAGTTGTGGTTGCTTTATTTAAAGGCCCCAAAAGTTTTACCGGGGAAGATACCATTGAAATAAGTTGCCATGGAAGCAGCTTTGTACAACAGCAAGTGCTGAATGCCTGTATTCAAAAAGGAGCAAGGCTTGCAAGAGCGGGAGAGTTTACACAAAGAGCTTTTTTAAACGGTAAAATGGATTTAACCCAGGCAGAAGCCGTAGCCGATATTATTGCATCCAATACAAAAGCTTCTCAAAAAAATGCCCTGCACAATATGCGTGGCGGCTTTAGCAATGAACTAAAGCAAATGAGGGAACAACTCATTCAGTTTGCCGCATTAATAGAGTTGGAATTAGATTTTGCAACCGAAGATGTAGAGTTTGCCGACCGTACAAAGTTTTATAAATTAATTGAAGAACTCAATACAGCTACCAACAAACTATTGCAATCTTTTCAATTGGGCAACGTAATTAAGAATGGTGTAAGTGTTGCCATCATTGGAAAACCCAATGCAGGAAAATCAACCTTACTAAATGCTTTGCTAAACGAAGAAAGAGCCATTGTAAGCGATATAGCCGGAACCACCAGGGACACCATTGAAGAAACCATGAATATCAACGGCGTGTTATTTCGCTTGATAGATACTGCCGGCATAAGAGAACACAGTACCGATGTAATTGAAAATTTAGGCATTGAAAAAAGCCTTCAAAAAATGAAATCGGCCGATGTGGTGCTATATATTTTTGATGTACTCAGCACTACTGCTTCAGAATTACAAAACCAGGTAAATATTTTTACTACAGAATCTATTCAATATATTTTAGTAGGCAACAAAGCTGATGAAGATAATTACAACAATTTCACGGGCATAGAAAACATCCAGTTTATCTCAGCAAAACAACAACGAGGGATAGCAGGGTTGAAAGAAGCACTATTTAAAAAAGTTGTTCACTCGTCCATAGAATCCGAAAACACCATTATTACCAATGCCCGACACCATTCGGTATTGCAGCAGGTGAGGCAATGCTTACACGACATTAAAACCGGATTAGATAATGGCCTGCCCGGTGATTTACTGGCTCTAGACATTCGCCGTTGCCTATATTTCTTAGGGGAAATAACCGGCGAGATTAGCAATGAAGATAAACTTGATTATATTTTCAGTAAGTTTTGTATCGGAAAGTAATTTACTTTCTTTTGTTTGTTAAGTGCCTGTTTTTGTTGAGTTTCAGTACACTTTTCTTTCTCTTTTTTGTTGCCCAACTCTACTTTTTTACTTATATTTGTTGCCCAGTTGTTGCCCAATTGGCTATTTTGTTGCCCACATATCAGTTTGATGGAAGTCAGGCGAAATAATGCACCAAGTAGCACCACCCAGCAACATACTGCAACAAATAGCAACAAATGAGTAGTACAATTAAACTTCCTAAATTCTGTAATCATTGTGGTAGGGCTTTCATAGCCCAAAAGACCACAACGAAGTATTGTGGCCATAAGTGTAACAGTGCAGCCTACAAGAAAACCAAACGAGAAGAAAAGGTAAACGCAGAATTTAAGAACCAACAAAGCAAAATTGTTTCCCCTTCTCCAGTAGTTGCTACTGAAACCCTATCCAACCCGATAACAGGTAATCACACTAATTTAAGAGAGAAAGAATTTTTAAGCATACTGGAAGTTGCTACCCTTTTGGGTGCAAGCAGATGGACCATTCAGCGGATGATAAAAAGTAATCGTTTGCCGGTGGCAAAGCTGGGCAGTCGTACCATCATCAAAAGGGCTTCAATTGATAATTTATTTAACTGATAAGAAAATGAAAGTAACATTAAGACAACGGCTCAAAGGCGATAAAATAAGCCTTTATTTAGAGTACTACTCCAANNGAAAATAAAAAGATATTGGCATTGGCTGAAACCATCCGCAGTAAAAGGCATTTGGAAATACAAAACAGCACTTATGATTTCCACGATAAAGAGAAGCTAAAAACGTACTTCATTATGTATATGGAGGCATTGGCTGAAAAGAGAAAAGACAGCAAAGGGAATTATGGCAATTGGGATAGTACCATAAAGCACTTGAAAAAATATTGCCCAAGAGATATACAATTCAGCCAAATCAATAAAGCCTTTGTTGATGGCTTCAGGGATTACCNNGAGGGATGGCATACTAAAAACGAACCCTGCCGAAATGGTAGAAGGCTTGCCACAAGGCGAACCAGTAAGAGAGTTTTTAACCCTTGATGAATTAAAGACCTTAGCCAAAACCGAATGTAAAAACGAGTTGATGAAAAGGGCTTTTATTTTTGCTTGTCTTACAGGTTTACGTTTCAGCGATATTCAGAAATTGAAATGGAGTGAAATGCAACAATCAACCGAGTTAGGGCATTACATCCGTTTCGTACAGCAAAAAACAAAAGGATCTGAAACATTGCCCATATCTGATGAAGCCTATAATTTATTAGGAGAAAAAGGAAAGCCAGCCGACCCGGTATTTCCTGATTTGATTTACTCCGATAGTCGCAATGCTGATTTGTACAGATGGATGATAAAGGCAGGTATTGAAAAGCACATCACTTTCCATTGTGCAAGGCACACATACGCCACGTTGCAGCTTACTTTGGGTACTGATATTTTCACAGTATCAAAGTTGCTTGGACACAGGCATTTAAAAACAACACAGATTTATGCTAATGTAATTGATGAAAAGAAAACAGTAGCAGCTAACAAAATAAATATTGGCTTATAATGGAAATAAAAATATTGAATAGCATTTTGTTCAAAGAACTTATGCCCTGGACTTTTGATGCCAAAGGCACAAAAGCCATCAACGAGAAAATAAAAAAGGTAGGCAGCAAAGAACCCACCACAGAAGCCGAGTTGGTGCAACAGCTTCAAATATTGTTGGCTGATTATTCCGACCTCTCCAAATGGCTCACAAAGCAAAATACAAAGGGTACAAGCACTTTGAAAAACCATTGCTACGCAATAGATTTTCCAACTTACAACGATGCAGTAAGCAAGTTTTATGATGCAGTTATCAGCCTTGAAACACTTCGTGTTTACAATGCTTTTAATACCA
>DEHT01000020.1:0-2526 GCA_002352045.1 Chitinophagaceae bacterium UBA2793
ACATCGCCAAGCTGCCGGACGTTCATCTTAAAAAAAATTTATTGTGAAAAGAAAATCGTTTTTACAAAAAGCAGGCATTGCAGCAGCAGCATTAACCGTGTTACCAGGCAGTGAGTTATTTGCCAATGCAAATGAAACTAAAGTGAAAGCCATTATGATTGGCGTTGGGCTTAGAGGACAAAACCACCTCGATTTGTTGCTAAGAAGAGCCGATGTGGATTTAGTGGGCATTTGCGATATTGACGACCGTATGCTTGCAACCAGCAAAAGCATGATTACAAAAGCCGGGAAAAAAATGCCTCAAATTTTTACAGGCGATGTTTATGCCTGGAAAAAAATGCTGGAACTAAAAAATATTGATTGTGTTATTATTTCCACGCCTTGGGAATGGCATAAAGAAATGATAGTATCATCCATTGAAGCCGGTATTAAATATATTGGTACCGAAGTAATGCTGGGCATTACCCTGCAAGACCACTGGGATGTGGTACGTGCCGCAGAAAAATACAATGCGCATGTTTGTATGCTGGAGAATGTTTGTTACAGAAGGGATGTGATGGCAGTACTCAACATGGTAAGGCAAAATGTTTTTGGAGAACTGGTACACTTACAAGGTGGCTATCAACACGATTTAAGAGAAGTAAAATTCAACAACGGCATAGAGGCTTATGGCCATGGCTGCGAATTTGGCGATAAGGGCTGGAGCGAAGCCAGGTGGAGAACCCATCACTCCGTTCACCGAAACGGTGATCTGTATCCTACACATGGCATTGGCCCCATTGCTCATTATATTAATATCAACCGTGGAAACAGGTTTTTAAATATTTGTTCTTTCTCCAGCAAGGCAAGAGGCCTGCACGATTATGTAGTAAAAAAATGCGGCCCCGAACATAGCAGCGCAAAAGTAAGTTTTAAATTGGGCGATGTAGCTACTACCAGCATTGGATGTGCTAATGGCGAAACCATTTTGTTGCAACACGATACTAACCTGCCAAGGCCTTACTCCCTTGGCTTTAGGGTACAGGGTACCGATGGACTTTGGATGGATGTAAACAAAGGCATACATATTGAAGGACAAAGCAAACCACACCGTTGGGACGATGCACAAACCTGGTTCGACAAATACGATCACCCTTTGTGGAAACGCTGGAGCAAAGACGCTGCCGGCTCCGGCCACGGTGGTATGGATTTTTATGTGATTCACATGTTTATTGAATCGGTAAAAAGAAAACAAGCTCCTCAAATGGATGTATATGATGCTGCCGCCTGGAGTGCCATTACACCATTAAGTGAAAGCTCCATTGAAATGGGTAACCAAACCATTGAGTTCCCCGATTTTACTGCTGGCAAATGGATGTATCGCAAACCGGTATTTGCTTTAAACGATGAATTTTAATTGAGTATGATGCAGGTAGCTCAAGTTTTATCACACTATGGATTAAACGAAAAAGAAATATTGATAATACCCATTAAAGAGGGGCTTATCAATAGCACCTGGAAAATTTGTGCACCCAATGATAAATTTATTCTTCAAAAAATAAATACCGCTGTTTTTAAAAAACCGGAAGATATTGATAATAATATTCGCTTAATAGCAGCTCATTTACAAAAGCAACTGCCAGGCTACTTATTCACAAACACTGTAACAGCACTTGATGGCAGCACTTTGATATGGCATCTGCAAGAAGCATATAGAATGTTTTCTTTTATTGAAAACTCACATACTATCAGCAGTGTTTCTACCCCCGAACAGGCTTATGAAGCAGCCTCACAGTTTGCAAAATTCACAGCTATTCTTCATGCCCTCGATATTAACTCGCTAAAAATTACCCTCCCCAATTTTCATAATCTTTCTTTAAGGTACAGCCAGTTTGAAACCGCTTGCAATAAAGGCAATAGCCATCGTATAGCCGAAGCAAAAGAACTTATTAATGCGCTAAAAAGTCGAAAGGACATTGTAAAAAAATATAAGGCCATTGTTAAAGACCCCGAGTTTAGAATAAGGGTTACCCACCACGATACTAAAATTAGCAATGTACTATTCGATGAAAATAATAAGGGCCTTTGTGTGATAGACCTCGATACTGTAATGCCCGGTTATTTTATTAGCGATGTAGGCGATATGATGCGTACTTACCTAAGTGCTGCCAACGAAGAAGAAAAAGATTTCAGTAAAATAGTGGTTCGAAAAGAAGTTTTCAAAGCCATTGTAGAAGGCTATAGCAGCCAAATGCACAACGAACTTACCACAAAAGAAAAAGCTCATTTTTTATATGCCGGCCTTTTTATGACCTACATGCAAGCCATTCGGTTTTTAACCGATTATATTTTGGACGATGTGTATTACGGCAGTGCTTACCCGGGGCACAATCTTATAAGAGCTTCCAATCAATGGGTGCTGTTGGAAAATATGGAGAAGGAATTATTATAGTTTAGAATAACTGCTTTATCTTTTTTGAGGCCTCGCCTGGAATCCCTGTCTGCCGACAGGCAGGGAACCTGGATCTGGAGATTTATTTTGTGGCC
>DEHT01000020.1:2627-54005 GCA_002352045.1 Chitinophagaceae bacterium UBA2793
ATTTTGTGGCCTCGCCAGGAATCGAACCTGGATCTGGAGCTTCGGAAACTCTTATACTATCCATTGTACTACGAGGCCTATTTGTTGATTTTTTAATTTTCCCTTTTACTTCCCAAACTCAACAATATTGGTTCCAAATATTTTTACCGCAATGGCGAGCAATATTACGCCGAAAAATTTTCTTACCACAATTAAGCCCGATGGGCCAAGGGCTTTTTCTATCCATTTTAAAGAATGCAACACAACAAATATTACAATGCAATTGATTAATATCCCAATCAAAATATTTACTTCCTCGTAATTGGCTTTTAACGACATTACCGTTGTAAGCGTTCCGGAGCCTGCAATTAAAGGGAAGGCAATGGGTACCACACTTCCGCTTTTAGGGTTACTGTCGGCCTTAAAAAATTCTAAGCCTAATACCATCTCTAAGCCTAAAATAAAAATCACAATACTACCGGCTACGGCAAAAGATTTTACATCGAGGCCCAGTATATCTAAAAATTCCTGGCCTACAAATAGAAATACAATCATCAATCCGCCGGAAACGATGGTAGCCCTGCCCGATTTAATATGGCCACCCATTTTTGCTTTTAGTGTAACCAATACAGGTATATTGCCCAAAATATCTATAATGGCAAAAAGGGTGAAGGTAGTGGTGAGTATTTGCTTAAAGGAAACAGCACTAAAATCTAACATGTATTTTTTTTGCAAAGATAACCGGCTAATGCACAAAAACATTAATGAGGGTTATGGCCAAACTTTTCTTTAAACAACACAGTGCCAATGCTTAGCTCCTGCAGGCATTGCCTGCAAAGACAGTCGGCATACTTTTGAGCAATAAAGGCTTTAGTAGAATCTGTAAACTGAAATCCATGACACTGGCAATGGCCAATATCACCCGGTTTACATTCAAAAGAACGGTTGCACCTGGGGCAGGTTTTGGGCTCGTGCTTGCAATGCTGGTTATTCATTTTAAAAAAATGGTTGCACCGCCGAGGCGGTGCAACGGGTGGTTTTTATAGATTGGCTTAACGGGAAAAAACGACCTTATTAGGATTTACGCCTGGAGTTGTTGAAAAACTGAATTTCTTTTTTCCTTCTTTATCAAAGCAGGTTACCGAACCAGCAGATGTATAATCTTTTGCGTCCATGATATATACATCGCCATTTTGCTCGTCGATACTGATTCCGTAAGGAGTTGTAATCGTTGTTCCATCTGTAATAAATTCAGATCTGATATCGGTGTTGGTCTCTGTATTATAAACTTTTGCAGTTCCTGCACCTCCATAATTATTAAAGAAATAAGCAATATTGCCAGATATTCTTACGTGAGAATAACTATAGTTAGTAGTGCTTAAGGTAGTTTTCAGTAGGTTTGTTGTAGAGTTAATAATAGAAACACTGGAAGGTATAACCGGTGCAGGTGGTGTAGGAAATCCAACACCATAGGCACTCACATAAATATCTCCGTTAGCCGCTACTTCTACCTTATTGGGATTGTACCCCACTTTAATTTTTTTGATCTCAGTGTTCGTATTCAGATCGATCACAGAAACCGTACTATCCACATCTGGATAATTTAGCCCACCCGAGTTAGCTACATATAAAAAATTACCGTGTACCGCAATTCCTTCCGGATCCTGGCCAACAGTAATGGATGAGCCTAAGGTAAGTGTGATAGTATCAACAGAAGTAACGGTATTATCATAGGCCGTTACAAATACTTTCCCCCTGGCACCTACAGCATACCTCGGACTTTTGAGATTTGGAGCTGTGCCAAAACTTATCCTTTTGATCAAAGTTCCTGTATAAGGATTTAATACCAGTACCTCGCTTGAAACATTCA
Source organism: Chitinophagaceae bacterium UBA2793 (assembly GCA_002352045.1). Lineage (GTDB taxonomy): Bacteria > Bacteroidota > Bacteroidia > Chitinophagales > Chitinophagaceae > Ferruginibacter. Next base: position 4,477 of record DEHT01000020.1, read on the forward strand.
TTATAATGTAGAGTTTACCGCCGTATACGATAGCGTCATTAGCTATGCTTCCCAATGCAGTTTCCGTTGGATTCTGTTGTACGAAATAGTCGCCGGTAAAGCTGGATGAGCCGAGATTATAAAACCCAAGTTTCGCACTGTTGGGAGTGGAGCCTCCTTCGCTGATCACATACAATCCTTTAGCAGCAGGGGTTACAGGAAAAGGGTTAGTGTCGTCTTTCGAGCAGGCCTGCATGATTAACAATGCAGGTAAAATACATTTGTAAAGGTTTTTTTTCATTTTTAAAATTGTTTATGATTGATTAAATGTGGTCAGTATGCCTATTCGATAGTTGAACCGTGGCATAGGGTAAAATTTTATGACCTCGTATTGTTTATTAAAAATATTATTCAGTTCTACTTGGATGCGGTAGTTGTTTTTCTTTTTTCTAAAGCTGTAAGAAAGATTTACATCCTGAGTAACCCATTCGTTCACCAAATTTTCAGGGATCGGGTCACCCAGCAAGTATCGGTATGACGATAACAAAGCATTATAACCAAGATTCAAATTTTTATATTGCATTGCCATACCCACAGCACCGGAATGCTTTGGGGTGTACGGAATTTGTTTTCCGTAATATAACGACGATTGGTCACTTTTATCTTTTGCATCCTGGTACGTGTAAGAAAGCCTGGCGGTGAAACCTAGCTCAGATGATGTATGCCATTTGAGCAATGCAGTTATATCTATTCCCTTTATGACAACTATGCCAATGTTGAGCATCGTCCATTGAAATAAATTCTGTCGGGGCACAGCTAGTATCTTATCTTTTACATTGTTGTAATAAACATCTGTTGTCACTAAAAAAGCATCCATATTTTTAATAGCCTTCGTACTAAAAGTAATACCCACATTATACTGATTCACAAACTCTGGGCGCAAACCGGTATTGCCAACATTGGTAAAGTATAGGTCGTCGAAAGTAGGTGCCCGAAAGACCCTTTTATAAAATGCTCTTAGATGAAAAGGCGATCGAGGAGTTAACCGGAAGGCAACAGCCATTGCCGGGCTAAACTCATGCAGTTTTCTCCCGGAAGCGCCCGTCTTAACTTGTTCGTTGAGCACTGTAAACAAAATATTGGCATTGGCAGTCAAAAGTTTTTTTGTATAATCTACAGCGATATTGTTCAAAAAGTTATTTCTTTTGGGTTGCGCAAAACCTGCTGCAAAACTATCGGTACGTTTTAATACGTTATTAAAATAATCAATGGCATAGCTGGCAGAAAAAGCAGGCGAAAATTTATAACCAAAAGCCCCAGATAGATAAACCTCCTGTTGATGGAATTTGTTTTCCAGTTTGCCTGAGCTGTTTTGAAAAGATGGGTCGATATAATATTTAAACTCTTTTGTGAACTTAGCATTGATGAATATTCTGCTACTGGTTGAAATATTTTTATGCCAGCCGGCCTGTGAAAAAAATATTTCATTGTTCAGTCTCTGGTTCGAAAAATCATTATACAGGATCACCGCCCCAGGCAAACCCCTCTTTGAATTGTAGTAATATAATTTTAGTTTTAGCTGATTGCTGTCGCTTATAGAAAAAGCAGCATCATATTCCGCCCTGAAAGTTTTGATATCGGAGTTCATCCGTTTACTATCGGCATCTCCAGCCACATAATTCTTATAAGAATAATCGCCATTGGCCTTTTGGAATTCTGTACTCAGACTATGACTGAATAAAGAGTTGACACTGTTCTTTATTTGTACAGATGGATTAGCAAAACCGAATGAGCCGGTTTTCGTTTGTAGCGTCAATGAGTTTTTTCGAAGAGAAGTTGTACTGGTCTGGATTGATAAAGTGGCGGCGTTTGCATAAGAACGGGCCGGCAATAAAATATTTTCAGGGCGGCTTAGAGAGAGCTGAATGCTTTCAATATTATCGAGCGAAAACCTGCCCATATCTATCTGCCCTCCCTGTGCATCACCCAACATAATACCATCGTACATCACACCTGTGTGGTTGGCCCCAAGGCTGCGGACAGAAATTGTTTTGAGGCCACCGATACCACCATAATCTTTTATGAGTACTCCTGAAAAATATTTAACCGCTTCTGCCACAGATAGACTGTTGAGCATACCAAGTTCCTTTTTTTGCAATTGCTGAACTGGAGTCTCTGTTTTAGTAACATCAACAGGAAGTTGTATAGTAACCTGCACAACTGGCAAAGTGTCTTTCTGTTGTGCACACAGCAATTTAGGCAGCATCAAACTACTCATTACAATGATGTATTTCCTGATTTGTTTCAAAATACTTTGTATTGCAAACAGGCCGACACAGATAAGAAAAATGCAGCAAAGCAAATTGCTCATCCAAGCCTTTCACCCGAAAGCTTTGATAGTTAATAAATGAAACTGGCAGGTCTTCTGGCTCAATCTAAACCCTGGTGGCCTTCCCGCTGCGCTTTGGGCGAAACAGTGGCTTGTAGAACCGGGTTTGTAAATAGATTTTACAGCTACGGGGATAGCGCCGGACTTACACCGGACTTCCCTTTTAATCCTATTCCGCTGTGGCGGAACAAGAACCAAATTCGCTGCAAATGTAAGGCATGATGTTGCTTGCAGCCAAATAAAAAAATTCGGAAGTTTTCAGCATTAACTCCACAGCATACAATGTTAGTAGTAATTTTATTTTTCTCTGTTCAATGCGTCTTCAATTTGGCTATATATTCTAATCAATTTTTCATAAGCCGCATTGTCTTTATGAAACATAAATGAAGTATAAAGTGTTTGAATATTATTCTTACTAATAGCAACCGTAATAATATTGTCAATTTTTACAACAATGTTTTTGTATTCAGCTTTTCTGTACCACCTATCAAAAATTTTGTGTCTTTGTTTAGCCTTTTCGTTGTCGTCGGAACAAACGTAAACCAGTGAATTTTCAACTCTCCGAAAAAACCTTTCAATGATATTCTCAATGGTTTTAAAAACTTTAGCGTCGAAGGGTTCTAATTCATCAGTAGCTTTTTCAATAACTAATTGGAAATATTTGGAATTTCTTCTCCTGAAATGGTTGAAAATGTTTCGTCAACTATAAAAGCAACACGATACAAAATGTTGTTCCTTGTTGTGAAATTATAGGTATTGGTTATTTCGTCAAAAACGTAGTTATAATGGTTTTGCAAACTTAATACCTTTTTTTGCCAGTGTGTGAATGGGGGTTTTTCCCTTAATGTATGAACGTACTATTTCCTTATCAGTTATCATTTTGGCAACTGATTTCAAAATTNNCCATACAAAAATATCAATTTAAGTGTAGAATCCCTGATTTTGCTCTGCAAATTGTTTTTGTGAGTCCGCCGAAAATATTGTTGCCAATTATACATTATCAATTATACATTATTAATTATTCCCTATCTTTTCCGAATGACAAAATCGCCACAAAAGCTCAACCTGTTTTCATTGACCATGATTTGTATTGGATTTGTAATAGGCATGGGTATTTTTAGAGCAGCAGCTACCAGTGCAAAGGACGCCATTAATCCATCGGTTTATTTTAGTGCCTGGGTAATTGGCGGTATAGTTGCTTTATGTGGTGCGCTCACTTATGCCGAAATTGGTAGCCGCTTTCCCAGTACCGGAGGCTATTACAGGGTTTTTGCCAAAGCTTATCATCCCAGTATTGCATTTGCCATTAACTGTTTAATATTAGTGAGCAATGCAGCCAGCCTTAGCGGTGTGGCTTTAATTGGCAGTGGATATTTATTAAAATTATTTCCGGGAGAGTTTAGCAATGTGCAGGAAGCATTGGTAGGCTGTGTGGCCATTTTTCTTTTTTACCTTATTAATTTAAGAGGCTTAACATTAAGTTCAAAAGCACAAAATATTTTAATGAGCATTAAAATATTAATGTTGATGGTATTGATTGCTGCATTATTTTTCCCCGATAAATATGCGGTTGAAGAAGCCGTTGCTGCAAGCAATACATCCGTTAGTACCATTGATTGGGTAAAAAGCCTGGGCGTAAGTTTAATAGCCGTTTCGTTTGTGTATGGCGGTTATCAGCAATCTATCAACTTTGGNNAGCTACTTTAATGTGGTTGGTTTTAATCAAATGAAAAACGAAAACGAAATTGCTTATGTGGTAATTGATAAAATATTTGGAAGCACGGGTGCAAAAATATTTTCGGTGTTTTTATTTTTAGGAATATTGGCTTATGTAAACGGCTCATTGTTGAGCAATCCAAGGGTAATGTTTGCTATGGGCGAAGATGGTAGCCTGCCAAAAGCTTTTGCCAAACGGAGTAATAGCAATGAAGTGCTTGTTTTTTCGCTTACCATATTTGCAGCACTTAGCATGGTAATTTTATTTTTTTCGCAGGAGTTTGAAAAAATACTCACCTTCTCCATTTTTTTAGATTGCTTTGGAATGGTGCTGAGTGCTGCCACTATTTTTTGGTTCCGGAAAAAAACAAAAGATTTGGATGGCACCGGCATTTATAAAATGAAATTATTTCCACTGATGCCTGTAATTTTTATTGTTGCCTATTTGTTTGTAGGGGTTAGCATTGTAATAGACGACCCCTCGGCTGCATTAATTGGCATTGGCCTGTTGGCAGCATTTGTAGGAATTTACTTTCTATTGCATCGCAACAAAAAAAGGGAGTTATAATTTTTCGCTCAGTTCTAACCAACGCATTTCTTTTTCATCCAGTTCCTGTATGATGGCATTAATGCGGTCCGAGGCTTTTTGAAGTTGACTGTAATCTTGTGTGGCGGTTAATTTTTCTTCCAGCAATTTTTTTTCATCCTGTAGCTTTGGCAAATCTTTTTCCAATTGCTCCAATTCAAACTTTTCTTTGAATGTTAGTTTTTTAGGTGCCTCAGTTGGAGCCGGTTTATTTTCTACGGTTTTCTTTTCTTCATCGGCAGGGGCCGCTTTCATTATTTGTTGTTGCTGGTTATCTAATAAACCTTTGGCCAGTGCTTCTCTATATTGAGAATAATTGCCGGGAAAATCTCTTATAACGGCATTGCCTTCAAAGGCAAATAAATGATCTACCATTCTGTCCATAAAATAACGGTCGTGGCTTACAATTAAAATACAACCGGGATAATCCATTAAAAATTCTTCGAGGGTGCGAAGTGTTTGTAAATCCAAATCGTTCGTAGGTTCGTCCAGCACCAAAAAATTGGGGTTTTTAAACAGTACACTCATCAAATGCAATCTTCGTTTTTCGCCGCCACTTAATTTACTTAGCAGGGTGTATTGTTGCTCGCCGGTGAATCCAAATTTTTCCATAAACTGGCTGGCAGAAATTTTACTGCCATCGGCCAACGGAAAAAATTCGGCCATATCTTTTACATACTCTATGGAGCGTTTATCTTCTTTATAAATCAATCCATCCTGGCTAAAATTGCCAAACACTACTGTATCGCCATGATTAATTTTTCCGCTATCGGGTGCTTCCAATTGTAAAGCAATTTTTAAAAAGGTTGATTTTCCCACACCGTTTTTCCCCACCACGCCAATGCGTTCGCCCCTTTTAAAAGTATAATCAAAGCCTTTCATTATGGCTAAATCGCCGTAGGATTTATACACTTTTTTAAGCTCTAATATTTTTCCACCCAGCCGGGTCATTTTCATTTGCAGGCTTACCTCGGCAATTTCTTTTTGCTGTTTTACCCTGTCTTCCACTTCGGCAAATGCATCTTGCCTGCTTTTACTTTTGGTAGTTCGTGCTTTGGGTTGCTTACGCATCCACTCCAGTTCTTTGCGATAAATATTTTTATCTTTTTGCAATTCGCTTTGCTGCACATCGTGCCGCAGGGCTTTTTGTTCTAAAAAATAATCGTAGTCGCCCCTGTATTCATAAACCTTTTCATCGTCTATCTCTATTATTTCGTTGCAAACGGCATCTAAAAAATAGCGGTCGTGTGTTACCAGCAGCAGGGTAACTTTTGATGCACCCAGGTATTCTTCCAACCACTCAATCATGCTTACATCTAAGTGATTGGTAGGTTCATCCATAATAAGCAAGCAATTGCCCTGGTACAGTTGCGCTTCAATTAAAGATTGAGCAAGGGCTACTCTCTTTTTTTGCCCTCCACTCAGGTTGCCCACTTTTTCATTTAAATGATGAATATTGAGCTTACCTAAAATTTGTTTAAGGTCGCTTTCAAAATTCCAGGCGTTTAAATCATCGAGCCTTGCCATTAACTCCCCTAAATGCTCGTGGTCTTCGGAGCTTTCTTCTAAAAATATTTCATACTCTTTTACGGCTTTCACCACCGGATGGTCGAGCCTGAGCACATTGTCCCAAATGGTTTTGTTGGGGTCAAAATCGTTGTCTTGCTGAAGCATAACGGTTTTTATGTCTTTGTGAACCCACACGGTGCCGCTATCTGCCGTATCGAGGCCGGCAATAATTTTCATTAAAGTGCTTTTACCGCTGCCATTGCGAGCAACGAGTGCAATTTTATCGCCCTCTTCAATATGAAAACTAATGTTGCTGAAAAGGGTACGGATGCCAAATGATTTTGTGAGATTTTCTACCGAAGCGTAATGCATTTTGCAAAGATAATACTTGCAGCACTGTAGCATGCTATCATTATAAAATGGTTTCTATCGTTTGAATATTTACAGGGCATTTTCAATTAAATTTGCAGCCATGGCTACATATAAAGCTCACCAAACTGCTGTAATAGACGAGGGTGCAATAATTGACGAGGATACACAAATTTGGCATTTTTGCCATGTGATGCCTTATGCAGTCATTGGCAAAAAATGTAATATTGGCCAAAATGTTTTTATAGATAACAATGTAAAAATTGGCAACGCTGTAAAAATTCAAAACAATGTGTCGGTATATAATGGGGTTATAATAGAAGATGATGTATTTATTGGTCCATCGGTAGTATTCACCAATGTTATAAACCCACGAAGCTTTATAGAAAGAAAAAATGAGTTTAAACCAACCTTGGTAAAAAAAGGAGCAAGCATTGGTGCCAATGCAACCATTGTATGTGGCATTGAAATTGGCGAATACGCTTTTGTTGCAGCCGGTGCGGTGGTTACAAAAAATGTAAAAGCCCATGCATTGGTGATGGGTAATCCGGCCAGGCAAACAGGCTGGGTTGATGAAGAGGGAAATAAAACAGAAAATATAAAATAATTTATACGGATGAAAGTTGCTTTAATTACAGGCATTACCGGGCAGGATGGTGCATACCTTTCGGATTTACTACTTTCTAAAGGATACGAAGTGCATGGTATTAAAAGGCGGTCTTCGCAAATAAATACCCAACGCATAGATCATATTTACCAGGACCCTCATGAAAAAAATCTGCGGTTTAAATTACATCATGGCGACCTCACCGATTCTACCAACCTCATAAGAATTATACAGGAAGTACAGCCCGACGAAATATATAATCTCGGAGCCATGAGCCATGTTCATGTAAGTTTTGATACGCCCGAATATGTAGGCAATACAGATGGGCTGGGTACTTTACGTTTGTTGGAAGCTATTCGCATTTTAAAACTCGAAAACAAAACAAGAATTTACCAGGCATCCACATCGGAATTATATGGCATGGTGCAGGAAGTTCCTCAGTCGGAAAAAACGCCCTTTTACCCAAGGTCGCCTTATGCAGTTGCCAAGCAATATGCTTTTTGGATTACGGTAAATTATAGAGAGGCTTATAATATTTATGCCTGCAATGGAATTTTATTTAATCATGAAAGCCCCCTGCGTGGTGAAACTTTTGTTACCCGAAAAATTACCCGTGCAGTTGCAGAAATTGCACTGGGTATGCAGGATACTTTGTGGTTGGGAAATTTAAATGCCCAAAGAGACTGGGGCCATGCAAAAGATTATGTAGAAGCCATGTGGTTGATATTGCAGCAACCCAAAGCCGAAGATTATGTAATAGCCACCGGCATTACCACTACCGTAAGAGATTTTGTAAAAATGGCTTTTGCAGAAGTTGGAATTGAAATAGCATTTAGTGGCGAAGCTGCTGCAGAAAAAGGGACTGTAAAATCTTGCAGCAATCCTGCTTATCAATTACCCGTTGGGAAAGTAGTGGTTTGTGTAGATAAACATTATTACCGCCCAACAGAGGTTGACCTGTTAATTGGCGACCCCACTAAAGCAAAAACCAAACTGGGTTGGAAACCAAAGTACGACTTACAGGCTTTAGTAAAAGAAATGGTGGCAGCCGATGTTGCTTTAATGCGCATGCAAAAAATGCTTGCAGAAAACGGATATCATAAAACCATTAGCTAATCAAGATGAATCTATCCGATAAAATATATGTAGCCGGGCACAATGGAATGGTTGGCTCTGCTATTGTAAGAAACCTACAAGCCAAAGGCTTTTCAAATATTATTTACCGCAGTTCTAAAGAATTGGATTTACGCAACCAACAAGCGGTAAACAATTTTTTTGCCACCGAAAAACCCGACTATGTTTTTTTAGCAGCAGCTAAAGTTGGTGGCATCTTAGCCAACAATACTTACCGGGCCGAGTTTATTTACGATAATTTAATGATGGAGGTAAACATCATTCATGCTGCACATGCCAACAATGTAAAAAAATTATTGTTTTTGGGTAGCAGTTGCATTTATCCCAAAAATGCGCCACAGCCTTTAAAAGAAAATTATTTGCTTACCGGTGAACTGGAGCCCACCAATGAGCCTTATGCCATTGCAAAAATTGCCGGTATAAAACTTTGCGATGCTTTTCGCTCCCAATATGGATGCAATTATATTAGTGCCATGCCTACCAATTTGTATGGCCCCAATGATAATTACGACCTCAACAATTCTCATGTACTACCGGCTTTAATTAGGAAATTTCATGAAGCCAAACAAAACAATGCCGCAACAGTAAGCATTTGGGGCAGTGGCAAACCCATGCGTGAATTTTTGCATGTAGATGATATGGCCGATGCCTGTGTTTTTTTAATGAATACTTACAACGAAGAAGGCCTGGTAAATGTAGGAACGGGAACAGATATTTCTATTAAAGACCTTGCTTTATTAATAAAAGATATTGTAGGTTACCCGGGCGAATTGGTTTTTGATGCTTCAAAACCCGATGGCACGCTTAGAAAGTTGATGGATGTAAGCAAACTCAATACATTGGGTTGGCAATACCGCATTCCATTGAAAGAAGGTATTGAGCAGGTATATGATTTGTTTAAAAAAACTGAAGCGGCTTTAGCTTAATTTATTTTTTCGCCGTTATCATTTGTTTTATTTTTTCCCAATGAATATTTCCTATGATGGGGCATAGCACAAATAGCCATACAATTCCCCGGTAACGGATAATAGCACCGCTATTGGGAATGGTATAACCAATAATCAACATCATGCTGGCAAAAAACAAAAAGGCAAACCAGGTAAACAACTGCATTTGATTTTGCTTTTTGTAACTAGATATTAAAGCCAATAAAAATAATACCTGGTATAAAAAAAGTTCGCCTGCTGCCAGCAACATTCCTGCATTTTTTGACTCCCATAAATAAGGCCGCAATAAGGTATGGTTTATTGCCTGGGGAATATTTTTTGCAAAGCTTATTACATTGGGACTTAGTTCATTCATTGGTAATTGGGTGGAAGCTTCTTCAAGGTTGGCAAAATCGGCTTTTCTATTTACTACCGCCTGGGGCAAATTAAAAGAATTGTTGAGCAGCCCCGTTAAAAAAAAGAGCCCTATATAAATTCCATAACTCAGTGTTATCAGTTGCTTTTTCTTTAAAGGAAAAATAGCGCAAAGCAATACTGTAAACATGGCCGGCAACAAAGCTACCAGCACATAATTTCTAAAAAGGAAAATAATAATAAAGCCGGTCAGCAGAGCCAAAATATGTTTGGCTTTAATGGCATAACCCGGTTGAAGCATTTTGTAAAACACAAAACTTATAATACCCAAACTCAAAAACACAAATCCGTCTTTATGAACGCAGGCGGTGTACAACCAAATGGAAGGAACAAAAAAACAGGCTGCCAACAATAAATATTTTTTACCGGGATAAATAGTTGCAAACAACCTGTAAAAAGCAATATGCCCAAAAAATACAAGGGATGAAAAAATAGCTGAATTAAAATAAAAGTTCCCCTTAGTAATTAAATTGAGTAAAGCCACAAATTTAAAAAGCAAACTAAACCTTAGGTAACCCCAAAAACTATTGGAAGCTTCAAACAAAGAGCCGGGGCCGTATTTGGTAAAATCGTTGGTAGTGTCATTAAAAAAAAGCCTGGGGTTGTTAATAAGTAAGTCATATTGCAGTTTACCTATTTCGTTTATGCTATTATGATCACCAACAAAAAAACTGGTTTTAAAATAATACGCACAAGCTACACCCGAAAAAATTTTCAATGTCAGCAAAAGCCTTATTTGTATTTCTGAAAAATTGCTGTTCTTTAAAAATGATAATTTAGGGAAAAACCAAACACATATAAACAGGTAAAAGCTAAATAAAATAGTCGCAGTAGTCATTTGATTACCCGTTTTGATATTGGCTCAAACATAATTTGATAAAAAATTGCATGCACATTACCGATCAAAGATTCATTTTCAACAAGCAATTTAAAGATATAACGAACACCACGCAATATTAAAAAATGTTACCTTTGGCATCGTTGGTACCCTTTTTGGGTACTTTTTTTAAAGACGAACTAATGGAAATTATTAAAAAGCTGATTGTTTTATTCTTTTTTATTTTTGGTTGTTTGTTTTTTGGCTATGCCCAAAATGGATTATTAGAAAGCAGCAATTTATCAACAATTAATATTGACTCTTATTCAGATGAGGAATTGCTTGAGTTTTCGAGCCGTATTAAAACACTCAACCTAAGCGAAGAACAAGCTTACCAAATGCTAAAAAGTAAAGGACTTCCGGATGATCAGTTGATAAAACTAAAAGATAGGCTGTCTGGAAATTTTAATACTTCTAAAACACAATTAAGCCCTAAAGAAAATAATCCACAAAGAAAAATAGACAGTGCATTGTTGAGCAATCCTACCCAGGATGTAGTTCGTGATTTTTCAATTTTTGGAACGGAGCTGTTTTCGAAAAACAGTTTGGTATTTGAGCCCAACATCCGAATTGCAACTCCATCAACATACATTGTGGGCCCCGATGATGAGCTATTAATAAGCGTATTTGGATTAAGTGAACAAAAGTATAATTTAACTGTAAGTGCCGAAGGTGAAATTTATATTCCCAATGTAGGTCCACTTTTTGTTAGCGGATTATCCATTGAAGAAGCCAGAAAAAAAATTATCAGAAAACTTTCCTCTACTATTTATCGTGCTATTAATTCTGGGCAAACCAAAGTTTCTGTATCCTTAGGTAAAATAAGAAGCATTAGGGTAACAGTTATAGGACAGGCTGTAAAACCGGGCACATATACAATTTCATCATTAACCACGCTCTATAATCTTTTGTATTTATGCGGAGGACCCAACGACCTGGGCAGCCTCAGAAATATTGAGGTTATTAGAGACAATGAAGTAAAACAGGTTGCAGATATATACTCCTTCCTTGTTTCCGGAAATCAAAAGGATAATATATTATTGAAAGAGGGAGACGTTGTTAGAATTCCCTATTATAAAACAAGAGTAAAAATTACTGGAAATGTAAGGCGGGAAGGAAAGTTTGAGTTGCAAAAAAATGAAACTTTTGAAAGATTGCTTGAATACTGTGGTGGCTTTAACGAAGTAGCTTACAAGGCTTCGGTTCAAGTAATAAGTATAACAGATAAAAATAGAAAGTTAACTGATTTAGCAGCATCTAATTTTTCAAATTTTGAACCAGGTTCAGGAGATGAATTTTTTGTAAACAGGTTAAATGATAAATTATCAAACAAGGTATCTATCAGCGGTTCTATTGTACGCCCGGGCAATTATGAATTAACGGAGCGTTTAACATTAAATGAATTAATAGAAAAAGCCGGTGGGTTGGAAGAAACGGCATTTACCGAAAGGGTTTCCATATTTAGATATGAAAAAAACAGGGTGTCTTCCATATTTTCTTACAACCTTGACTCAATGCTTAAAGAAAATATTGCCATTTATTTACAAAAAGACGATTCAGTATCCATTAAATCATTATTTGATTTTAAAGAAACTCAATACGTAACTATTGAGGGTAATGTAAGAAAACCAGGTGCATTTGCCTGGAGAGAAAATTTAACCTTGCAAGATGTATTAGTCTTTGCAGACGGTTTAGGAGAGATGGGGGATTCTGCAATTGTTGAAATTTCCAGAAGAGAGAAAAATGCCAATACCAATAATCCTAATTTTGCTGAAACAGAAACTATTACAATTTCAGTTTCAAATGAAGGAAAGTTTTCAAAAGACATTAAGCTAAAAGCATTTGACATTATTGTTGTAAAAAACCTCCCGGGATTTATAGTTCAACGAAGCGTTATTGTTTTAGGAGATGTAAAAATTCCGGGAAAATATGGCTTGGAAAAAAGTAGGGAAAAAATATCAGATATTATTAAAAGGGCTGGAGGCTTTAAAATATCTGCAGATAGCAGTTCAATTACCATTCGTAGAATTATCCGGTCTAATTTAAGTATTGAAGAAAGAAAAAATTTGTTTCAACGCCTGCTAGATCTTGATGCAGACAGTATTAATGCTAATTCAAAGCTAAACAATGAAATAAATAAAAGTTATGATATTATTAGTGTGAACCTATTAAATGCATTAGAGAACCCATTGAGTAGTGAAAATTTGATTTTGGAAGATGGAGATATATTAACGGTTGACAAAAACACAAATTTGGTAAAAATATCCGGAGATGTTTATTATCCCACTGTTACCTCTTTAAAGGAAAATAAAAGCGTAAAATATTATGTTCAGCAGGCAGGAAACTTTATGCCCACCGCAAGAAAGTCGGGAACAATGGTTATATATCCAAATGGTAAGGTAAAATCTGTAAAGACCTTTTTATTCTTTAAATCTTATCCAAATGTTACCTCCAGATCCGAAATTTTTGTACCTCAAAAAAATAAATCAAATAGAGCAAAACTAGGCGTGGGTGAATTAGCTTTATTAGTATCGGCATTAGGCATTGTTGCCAATGTTATACTTTCAACAGTAAAATAGCTGCCGGATTTAATTTAACAATTGATGTATGGATTTTAATAGAAATCAACAACAAAACGAACGGGATAACAGCATTCCTACTTTAATGCCCTTTATAAAAGATTTCATAGTTTTTGCGCTTAAAAAGTGGTGGATTTTTTTCATCCTATGTTTTTTAGGAGGCTTATCGGGTTTCTTTTATGCAAAAAATCAAAACCCTGTTTTCAAAAGCAGGTTAACTTTTGCATTGGATGAAGGAGGAAGCAAAGGAATTGGCGGATTAGCAAGTCTTGCTTCGCAATTTGGGTTAAGCTCATCGGGTAGCAACGATGTTTTTGCAGGTGACAATATTCTTCAAATACTCAAGAGTAGAACTATAATAGAACGTGTACTACTCTCTGTAGATACCTTTAACAACAAAACTTATACACTTATAGATTATTATCTTTTCAAAACATCTAAAAATGCGCCTTCTGTATATTTTGCCGGGTTGCACTCCAGAAAAAATTTTACTTCAAAACATGATAGTACCTTAAAGAAGGTTTACCAGTTTTTTTTGGCTGATTGTATTACCGCAGAAAGACCAGACAGGAAGCTTAATATATTTGAAGTAAATGTAAAAACATCCGACGAAAAGCTCACTAAGGTTTTCACCAGTAGATTAGTGGATGAAGCCAATAGATTTTATACCGAATTAAGAACAAAAAAAACAAAAGAAACGCTTACCATATTAGAGAACCGTGTTTCCTCTATGAAGGGGAATTTAAGCGCAAGCATTTCTGAGAAAGCTTCTGTTCAAGATGTTAATCTAAATCCGGCTTTTGCCTCAGCTCTTGTGCCTGCTGCAAAACAACAAGTTAATATTCAAGTTTACTCTGTAGCATACTCAGAAATGTTTAAAAACCTAGAAATTGCCAGGTTTCAATACTTAAATGATATTCCATTATTACAAATAATAGATGACGCCGTTTACCCAATGGAAAAAATTAAATTAGGAAAATTGAAGGCCGCAATAATTGGCTCTGCCATTTGTTTCTTTTTGGTCGTTTTTGTTTTATGGGTTTTTAGAGTAATAAAGTACATGAAAAGAACACCCGCTATTTAAGTCTGATATTTTATTATGAAAATTATAATTCCTGTTTTGGGTTTTGGAAAATCTGGTGGAAACAGGGTATTATCCAAACTTGCAGATGAACTAATCAAGTTAGGTCATGAGGTTTCCTTCTTAAGCCCTTCAAATTGTGATGAACCTTATTTTCCTACACTTGCAAACATTTTATGGATTGATAAAAAAGGGAATATTGTTAATAGCCGTACGTTAACTGAAAAATCACCAGGATTCTTTAGTAATCTTTTACGATTAACTAAGGGGTTGAAGAAATTGCCCGCTGATGGTTTTGATATAGTGTTGGCAAATCATTCCATCACTACTATACCTGTTAAACTTGCAGGACTTTTAAAAAAAACAGTTTATTATGTGCAGGCTTATGAGCCGGAATATTACAATTACTTACCGGGGTTTCGAAATAAAATTCTCAAACTTATTTCTCGTTATAGCTATACACTTCCCATTTTTACAATTGTAAACGCAGAGGTATATACATCCTATAAAAATATACGTTCGAACAGAGTTTTATATCCCGGAATAGATTTTAATTACTTTTATCCGAAAAAGACCGAAAAAACATCGACCGAAAAAATAGTTATTGGCACAGTAGGAAGAATGGAAAAATACAAAGGAACACATCATGTTCTTGAAGCGTTTAATTCCATAAAAAAACAGTTTAAGCATGTTGAGCTGCTTGTTGCATTTGGCAGTCCAACGGACTTTATTGGAATTAATGGAGTAACCTGTGTTTTTCCAGATGGAGATGAGGCATTGGGTAATTATTACAGATCTTTGGATTATTATTTTTGTGCAGGAAACATTCAATTAAGAGCATTTCATTACCCAGTTGCTGAAGCCCTAAGTTGTGCTGTGCCGGTTATTACAACCAATTATTTTCCTGCCAGCGAAAAAAATTCCTGGATAGTGGATCCGGGGAATGCCGGGTTTTTGGTGGAAGCTTTTCATAACTCTTTACACAATAACGAAGAAACTCGAAAAAAAATAGATTGTGGAATACTCGATATGCAGGATTTTGACTGGAAACAAGTGGGAGAAAAAATGGATAGATTTTTACTTGAATTTGTCAAGCTAAATCAAATCTAAAAAACTTACCTGATGCTAATTTATTTAATTATATTTTTTATTTTGGCTATAACAGCAATTGAATATGAAATAAGGCCATTTAAAAACAATCTGGCTGTTGTTTTAATAATTATTACACTCTCCCTACTTGCTGGTTTTAGAAGCCCCGATGTGGCAAGAGACTACGGTCAATATCAATTTGCATTTGACAATATCTATGATTTTGTACAAGATCCATCCGGAGCGTATTTCAGTGTATTTGAACCGGGTTTTGTAGGAGTATCTTTATTATTTCGACTACTCCTAACTCATAACTACGGCTTGGGCGTTATGATTTTCTTTGCCCTGGTTAGTTTAACACTAAAATTTATTAGCATAATTAAACTTTCGATTAATCCTTATTTAGTAATCCTAATTTACTATTCCCATTATTTTATTTTACACGAAATGACCCAAATTAGAATTGGGCTTGCTTCCGCAATATTTCTATTTTCTCTCCTTTACTTCTTAAAAAAAAATTTCAAAGCATATGTTGCACTAATATTGCTTGCAACTCTTTTTCACTATTCAGCAATTCTTTACTTACTACTGATACCCTTTAGCAGTAAACATTTTAACAAATACATTTATTCAGGAGTAATACTTTGTTCCATTGGTTTAGGCATAGCCAAAATATCTTTCTTTGGATATTTTACAAGCTTTTTTATTTCCGGTAATGCATATGGAAAAGCAAGCACTTATGCGGAGGTTATCTCTTATGGTGTAACGCAACAGATAAACTTCTTCAACTTGATTAATATCATTAAAATTTTAGGTTCTTTATACCTCATTTATAGTGTGCCTAATCAACACTTCCATACCGATTCTAAACTTACTTTATTTTTAAAGTTTAATATTTTTTCTCTGTTTATATTTTCTCTATTTGCCGGTGAACCATTTTTTGCTTTTAGAATAGGTGAACTTTTTGGTATAGTTTCTATTTTTACATTTGCTTACCTTGCAAAATATCTTCCTTTTGAAAAATTCAACATATTTTTTGTTGTATTACTTGCATTGGTATTCTTTTACTTAAATATATACAAGGAGGATCTTTTGAAACCTTATGAAATTATAAAAATAATGTAGCGGCACTTATTATTTATAATAGCTTGAGTAAGCTTGCTTGCCATCTTTATATTTTGCTAAAACCGTAAGAACACCAGTGGAATATTTTTTTAGCATTAACTCTACTTTCGTTTGCGAAATAACCTGCTTTAAAATCATTTCTCCATTTAAAAATATAGATAAAGAAACCGGCAGTTCATTTTTAAATATTATTTTTAATAGACCCGATTGACTGTTCCATTCGCAGTCAAATGCTATTTTTCCTTGTACTGATGGGTAACCTGGCTTCAAAATATAGTTAACCCCAAATCCCGAATTGAAATTTGACAATTTACTTTCCGTTAGATTGTTCTCCTTTTGTTTTACCCTGCTTTGTGCAGGAGTTGATAGTTCCATGAAAGGATTTGTAAGTATAAAATTTAATGTATCATTTAATTTTTGTTTCCAAAAATTCCTTTCTTCAAAATATACCCAAACCAGTTTGCTTGTAGAAGATGCTATTGCCAATTTCATATTTTCTTCAAGCCAGTTCCATTTTACATTATTTTCAAATCCACGGTCGTATTCTTTACTACTTGCCATAATTCCATTATAAAATACAGGTTGCGAAATTTGAATGTTAGGTACAAGCATTTTGGCCTTTTTTGTACTCATCATCTCTTTTGTTTTGCTTTGCAGCTTTTCTTGTGTTTCCAAAAATTGAGAAGGCGTACTATACCAATATGCTGTTTCATTGCCATCTATGATAGTCACCTCCTTATGCTTATACAAAAGAATTCCTTCCATAAAAGACAACAGTAGTGCATGTTTGCTTTTCTCCAGTGGCATACTAGCTGTTTCTGTTGCAGCCAAACTAGCCATCCAAATGGAAAGTATAGAGAAGTTATTTGTTTCTTTTTGTAATGCTTCAATAAATTGCCTTCCACGCTTCCTTACAATATTCTGCATTTTTTTAAAACTGTAATTCGGGTATTGTTCTTTACTATATGTCCAGGGATTTTTTAAATTGTCGGGGTAATAATATTCAGGGTCAAATAAGATGCCCTTTACATCTTCCAACTTTAGTACTTTAGAAATGCCTTCCATATTTTTTGTTATTGCATCCCATGCTTTATCATCTAACCAGCTTCCACCTGTCTTACTCATACCTCTCATAAAAATATAGTTATCGGTAAAGCGCCCCCATTTTACTTTCTCCAGCTTTTCATAGCAGAAATAATCTTTCGATTTATTATCCACATCAAAAGATTCTATTGGATCTGATTGTAAAGAAAAACATATACCATCAAAAGGTTTATCCTGCATTGTAGATATGTTTTTTTCTAATTCCACTGCACTGGGATAATCCCAACCAAAGTATAATAATTTTACTTTTTGCGCTCCAGAAGAAAAGGCAAAATAAAACATCAGAAAAATTACAATTGCCAAATGTTTTAAACTTTGATGTGAGTGTTGTGATCCTTTATTCATTACTTGCTTTTTGCAGGTTAAATTCACTTCTAAGTTAAATAACCCCTGTAAATAATTGAAGTACTATCTTTGAATATTCAAATAAATAGATAGGTGCTAAAAATATGATGGTAGATATTGTAATTGTAAATTGGAACGCAGGTAAATATTTATTAGATTGTGTAAACTCCATTAATACAGAAGTTAATCAGCCATACTTTAACCGTATTATTATTATTGACAACCATTCCTCCGATAACTCTATTGCACAACTTCCTTACTCCCCAAAAATTAGCATTATACAAAACCCGCAAAATGTGGGCTTCTCAAAAGCCTGCAACCAGGGTTTTAAAATTTGTAATGCACCCTATACTTTATTGCTAAATCCCGATGCACAACTGCTGGATAATACCCTGCAAAAATGTGTGGAATTTATGCAGGCAAACCCTAAAATTGATATTTTAGGATGTGCTTTAAACGATGAAAATGCAAACCGAACGGCAAGCTGCGCCAGGTACCCAACCCCACTACACTTTTTCTATGATGCCATTGGCCTTTCAAAAATAGCCCCATCAACTTTCACTCCCGCCTTATTAATGACCGATTGGGATCATAAAAACAATCGCAAGGTTGACCAGGTAATGGGTGCCTTTATGTTTATGCCTACCGGTATTTTTAAAAAATATAGATACTTTGATGAGCGATTCTTTGTGTATTACGAAGAACTCGATTTTTCCAAAAGGGTAAGCGATGCCGGTGGAACTATATTTTTTAATGCCGAAATTGAGGCAATTCATAGTGGCGGCGGTACCACCAACCAGGTAAAAGGTTTCAGAACATTTTTGAACCTGCGCAGCAGGTTGCAGTATTCCAAAAAACATTTTTCTACAGCAGGCTATGCAGCTACCTGGTTTACCACCTGCGTAATTGAACCTATTACCAGAAGCTTTTTTTTATTGATTAAAGGCAAGCTAAAAGAAATACCGGAAGTTTTTAAAGCTTACAGAATGTTGACAAACGGTCATCAATAAAAAATTCCTATATGTTGGTGTCACAAATATTCTAGTAATAATTTTTGAGAACATCCCTACTTAAAGCATCCAATATCTTTTCAAACTGAAAAGCCTGTTTTTGAAGTTTCTTAGTATTACATTTTCCCCAAATGCAGTTATTTTTAGTAGTGTTGAATAAGATAGCCCTATATTTGTTTTACTGTTAGGAATATATTATGGAATTGACGGATACAAAGTTTGGATATTGGCCTTACAAACAAGATTATAAAACAGCCGGAGACCGAAGGAGGTTTATTTTTTATGCCAATGAGAAAAACTTACAATTCGAAACAGCCAGCCTTGCCAAGCAATACGATATTGTATATCTCACCGTTGGCTGCGACATTCATCAATGGATTCAATACAAAAAGAAATATCCCTCCACTAAAATCATTTTTGAGTGTATTGATTCTTATAGTTTAGAAGGCTTCAACTTATTTAGTTTTTTAAGAGGAGGCGTTCGGTTTTTGAAAGGAAGAGAGTCTAAATTATACCTTAATTACAAAAAGGCCCTCATTAATATGTATCGGGTAGCCGATGCCGTGGTTTGTTCTACCCCTATCCAAAAGGAATACATTACCCGGTACAATAAAAATGTACATATTTCCTTAGACTATTTTGAGGCAGATATTGCCCATACAAAAAAACAATACGAAACCGGCAAAAAATTAAAATTAGTATGGGAAGGACAGTCCTATACTGTGAATAATTTATTAGCCATAAAAGAAGTATTTAGAACCCTGACCGATAAAGTTGAACTGCACATTATTACCGATAGTTCCATTGTGTTCCCTTTTGAAATTTTTAATAAAAAAACAAGCGATATCGTTTCCAAAATTCCCTGCACTGTTTTTTTTCATCCCTGGAAAATCAACGATTTTTCCAAACATATTACCGATGCCGACCTTGCCATTATTCCTATAAAAAATAACGATAAACTTTACTGGAATAAACCCGAAAATAAATTGTTATTGCTTTGGCAAATGGGTGTACCGGTGCTTACCTCCAACACGCCGGCATACAGCAGGGTAATGAATGAAGCCGGCATTGCCGGTTTATGCAGCTCCGATAACGACTGGATTACTAAAATTGAGGAATTTATTAAAATGAATGAAACGCAGCGGGAAGCCCAAGCCTTTAAAGCAACTAATTTTTTAGCCACCCATCATTCTAAGGAAATTATTCTTCAAAAATGGGATAAAATTTTCCAGTCCGTAAGCCCTCAGCCAGTTTCCCGGGCTCTAAAGGTTTAGTGGCCAAAGAAATTGCTTTTCAACTATATTTGCGAAAATTATTCGGTTTCTCTATACTAAAGCAAATAGTTGAATGAAAGTAGTGATTTTTGCAGGTGGATTAGGCACCCGTATTTCCGAAGAAACAGACGTAAGGCCCAAGCCAATGGTTGAAATTGGTGGCATGCCCATTTTATGGCATATCATGAAACATTACCAGTTTCATGGTTTTAATGAATTTATAATTTGCCTCGGCTATAAAGGCTATGTTATCAAAGAATATTTTATGAACTATTTTTTGCATAACTCCGACCTCACCATCAACCTGGCCAATAACCAGGTAGAATTTCATAATAGCAATAGCGAAAACTTTAAAGTTACCCTGGTAGAAACCGGCATAAATACAAAAACCGCCGGTCGTTTAAAACAAGTGCAGCCTTATATTGGCAACGAAGATTTTATGCTTACCTATGGCGACGGGCTCTGCGATATTGACTTAAAACAATTACTGCAATACCATAAAACGCATCAAAAAATTGCTACCGTTACAGCCATTCAACTCGAAGCCCGTTTTGGCGGCATGACCCTTGCCGATGATGGCGAAGTAAACTCCTTTAAAGAAAAAGCAAAAGATGAAGGTAAATGGATAAACGGGGGATATTTTATTTTAAAACCCGAAGTGTTTAAATACCTCGAAGGCGATATGAGCCAAATGATGTGGGAAGATGAACCACTTGAAAAACTTACGGGCAATAATCAACTACAGGCTTATAAGCATGAGGGCTTTTGGAAATGTATGGATGCCCTAAGAGATAAAATAGACCTGGAAAATCTCTGGCAAACAGGCCAGGCAAAGTGGAAAAAATGGTAAACTTTCAGCAGCTTGCACAGGCCTATAAAGGAAAAAAAATATTTATTACAGGGCATACTGGTTTTAAAGGCTCCTGGCTTTGTTTATGGCTACAGCAGTTGGGAGCTACTATAAAAGGGTATGCATTGGAGCCCGAAGTAAAGCCCAATCTTTATGATAGTTTAGTAGCCGAAAACAAAATAGAATCGGTTATTGCCGACATTAGAGATAAAGAAAAATTACAGGCAGAAATAATTTCTTTTCAACCCGACTTTATTTTTCATTTAGCAGCACAGCCATTGGTTCGCAAGAGTTACCTTATTCCTTCGGAGACTTTTGAAGTGAATGCAATTGGCACTGCCAATTTATTAGAAGCGGTTATTCCATTAGTAAAAAAATGTACCGTAATAATTATTACTACCGATAAAGTTTACGAAAACTTAGAGCAGGATATTTTGTACAAAGAAGAAGACCGTTTGGGCGGCTACGATCCATATAGTGCCAGCAAAGCCTGCACAGAAATAGTAGTAAGTTCCTTTAGAAATTCTTTCTTTAACCCGGCTAACTATCAACTACATCAAAAAGCAATTGTTGCCGCAAGGGCAGGCAACGTAATTGGTGGTGGCGATTTTAGTGCCGATAGAATTATACCCGATATTATTCGATCCTTATCTCAAAACAAACCGGTTGAAGTTAGAAACCCGGCTTCGGTAAGGCCCTGGCAACACGTAATTGAACCTTTAGGAGGTTACTTACAATTGGGCTTATTAGCTAATGAAGATGCAACAAAATACTCAGGAGCTTATAACTTTGGGCCGCAACCAACCGACCATTTAACCGTAAAAGAAATTGTAGAAAATGCCATACGCATTTGGGGCAGTGGAGAATGGAAATCGGTTCAGCAGGAGCAACAACCTCATGAAGCCACTCTTTTAAAACTCGACATTAGTAAAGCAAAAAAAGAATTAAACTGGCAGCCAAAACTTTCTGCTGCCGAAGCCATTGATTGGACCATTAGTTGGTATAAAAAAAATCAATCGGAATGGTTGACTTATTCAAGAGAGCAAATAAAAAAATATATGCAACAATGATTTTTACAGAAACAAAATTAAAAGGCAGCTACATCATCAACCTGGAGCCCCGTGGCGACAACAGGGGATGGTTTGCCCGTACGTACTGTAAAAATGAATTTGAACAAGTTGGTTTAAATACACAATGGGTGCAAACCAATCATTCTTTTACATCAACAAAGGGCAGCATTCGTGGACTGCATTATCAGCAGCCACCCTATGCCGAAGTAAAATTGGTGAGATGTATTGCCGGTTCTGTTTTTGATGTGATAGTTGATTGCAGAAAAAACTCCGCCACTTACCTTCAATGGGTTGGAGTTGAATTATCTGCCGGCAACAAAACCATGATTTATATTCCGGAAGGATTTGCACATGGATTTCAAACCCTATCCGCCGATGCTGAACTTATATATCAACACTCCCAATTTTATACGCCTGCAGCCGAGGCAGGAATTTTATACAACGACGCAAACATTGGCATTCAATGGCCACTACCTCTTACAGAAATTTCTGATAGAGACCGCTCGTTTCCAACCATTCATTCAAATTTCAAACCTATATAAATGCACTGCAGATTTTGCAATTCAACCCAACTCGAACATTTTATTGACCTGGGCAATGCCCCGGCTTCTAACTCGTTTTTAACCGCTCAGCAACTCAACGAACCCGAAACTTTTTTTCCATTAAACGTATTTACCTGCAGCAATTGTTTTTTGGTTCAGGTAGATGAGTATAAAAAATCGGATGCCATATTCAATAACGAATATGTTTACTTTTCATCTTACAGTAAAAGCTGGCTGGCACATGCCGGGAACTATGTAGATAAAATGACCGAGCGTTTTAAATTCAACGAAACCTCGCAAGTAGTAGAAATAGCCAGCAACGATGGTTACCTGCTTCAATATTTCAAACAAAAAAACATTCCAGTTTTAGGAATTGAACCCACCGCCAATACAGCAAAAGCGGCAGAAGAAAAAGGCATAACCAGTTTGGTTGATTTTTTTGGTGTAAGACTGGCAAAGGAACTTACCACTAAAGGAACCAAGGCCGATTTATTATTAGGCAACAATGTATTGGCCCATGTGCCCGATATTAACGACTTTGTAGCCGGCATGAAAATAATGCTCAAAGAGCAGGGCGTAATTACCATGGAGTTTCCGCACCTGATGCAGTTGGTTGACAACAACCAGTTTGACACCATTTATCATGAGCATTTCTCTTACCTTTCTTTTTATACCGTAAAACAAATTTTTGAAAAACATCAGTTACAATTATTCGATGTTGAGGAAATACCAACTCATGGCGGTTCGTTACGCATTTATGCAAAACATGTAGAAGATCATACTAAATCCATTTCGTCCAACGTAGCCAACCTACTCCAAAAAGAAATGGAAAAAGGCATTGTCGATTTAAAATATTATACGGCTTTTCAACAAAAAGCATTCGATATAAAATTGAACCTGCTTCAGTTTTTATTAGACCAAAAAAGAAATGGCAAAACCGTAGCAGCTTACGGAGCTGCGGCCAAAGGCAATACCTTATTAAATTATTGCGGCATTAAAAACGACCTTATAGATTTTGTAGTAGATGCCAATCCGCATAAGCAGAACAAATTTTTACCCGCCAGCCATATTCCTGTACTCAACGAAGATCAACTTAAAACTGCAAAGCCCAACTTTGTAATGATATTGCCCTGGAATTTAAAAGAAGAAATTGTATTACAGCTTAACTATATAAGAGAATGGGGCGGAAAATTTGTGGTAGCCATTCCATCTCTGCAAATTATTGATTAGTCATGGCAAAAGTACTGGTTACAGGTGCTACCGGTTTTATTGGCAACTATGTAATTGAGCAATTACTAGCAGCTAAGCATGAGGTAATTGCCAGTGCCTCTTCTTGTGCAAAAGCCATCAATACAGCCTGGTATCAAAATGTAACATTTATTGAACTTGATTTCAATAAACTAAACGAGAACGAAAACTATTTTAAATATTTCCAATCACCGGATAAACTCATCCATTTAGCCTGGGAAGGGCTGCACAATTATAAAGGTGAATATCACATAAGCCAAAACCTGCCAAGGCATTATTGGCTCATCCAAAACCTGGTACAAAATGGTTTGAATGATATTAGCATTACCGGTACCTGTTTTGAATACGGTTTGCAGGAAGGCAAACTATCGGAGCAAACACCTGCAATTCCTTCCAATGCATACGCCACGGCCAAGCATCTGCTAAGGGAAAAGTTAACTGAGCTTTTCAACAGTTACCCAACTGTTTCATTTAAATGGCTGCGCCTTTTTTATATGTATGGCATGGGCCAAAGCCCATCTTCGCTTATTCCGCAATTAGAAAAAGCACTCGCTAACCATGATCCGGTTTTTAACATGAGCGGCGGAGAGCAACAAAGAGATTTTTTGCCGGTAGAAAAAGTGGCGGCATATATTGTAAAAATTGCATTGCAAAATAAAACCACCGGTATCATTAATGTTTGTAGTGGCGAGCCGGTAAAACTGAAAGATTTTGTACAAAATTATTTACAACAACAGCATGCTACTATACAGCTCAATTTGGGATACTATCCCTATTCGGATATAGAGCCCATGAATTTTTGGGGCGATAATGCAAAACTGCTTTCAATTAAATAGTTTGAATTCCTGCTTTCAATTAAGCCACTATTATTTGTTTAAAATGGATTTACTATAAAATAGAAAAAAATCTGGCTACGGTGTGTATAAAATAATTAATCGTTTTTTGAATAATAAACATACAGGTTATAGCTAAAAAAAGAAATTAAATTACAAATGTGTTACTTTGCAACATTAACACACTAATACAATTACATGTATCAAAAACCCTACCTCGTAGAGTATCCAAAAATTGGAAATACAATGCAAGGATATATCTCGGTGTCAGAAAAAGATAATCTCCCATTTGAAGTTAAAAGAGTTTACTGGACATACTATACCCCAGAGAATATAAGCAGAGGAGGCCATGCACATCATAGGCTCGAACAAGTGTTAATTGCAGTAGCAGGAAAAATAATTGTTGAAACAGAAATGCCCGGAGGCATCAAAGATCGTTTTATACTTGAATCGCCGAATGTGGGACTTTTTATGCCCATCTATTGCTGGCATACCATGCAATACACTCATAATGCCGTTCAAATTTGTATTGCAAATATGGCTTATGAAGAATCGGATTATATTAGAGATTATTCGGAATTCAAATTACTTAAATAATGATACACCCATTAGCAGATGTAAAATCCAAAAATATAGGCGATAATACCAGCATTTGGCAATTTGCAATTGTTTTAGAAGCTGCGCAAATTGGAAACAACTGCAATATTAATTGCCACACATTTATTGAAAACGATGTGGTGATAGGAGATAGGGTTACCATAAAAGCCGGGGTATTTTTGTGGGATGGAATTAGAATTGCAAACAATGTCTTCATTGGCCCCAATGTTAGCTTCACCAACGACAAATACCCAAGGTCTAAAAAATACCCGGATAAATTTCAGCTAACAATCATAGAAGAAGGCGTTTCAATAGGCGCTAATGCAACCATATTAGGCGGTCTTACAATAGGTAAATTTGCACTTATTGGCGCCGGTTCAGTTGTTACTAAAAATATTCCGCCTTACTCTCTTGTTTATGGAAACCCTGCTGCTATTGTGGGAAGAGTAAATGAATTGGGTGAAATTATTGAAAAAAAAAATTGAACAATGGTTGAGTTTTTAAATATAAAAAATATTAATCTCCGAAATAAAAAGGAGATAATGAAAGCCTTTGAAACTGTTTTAGATTCCGGCTGGTTTATTATGGGCAACCATCTTTCTACATTTGAAAAGCAATTTGCTGAATATTGCGATGCGAAACATTGCATTGGAGTTGCAAATGGATTGGATGCGCTCATCTTAATTATAGAGGCTTATAAAGAACTAGGCCTAATGAAAAATGGCGATGAAATTATTGTTCCATCTAATACTTATATAGCAAGTATTTTGGCAATTTCAAAAGCCGGGCTTACACCCGTATTGTGCGAGCCTAATATTAACGACTACCTGATTGACCCAACTCTTATTGAAGCATGCATTACCTCAAAAACAAAGGCTATTTTGCCCGTACACCTTTATGGCAAAATGTGTAATATGGATGCCATTAACAGTCTTGCAAAAAAATACAATTTAAAAGTAATTGAAGATTGTGCACAATCGCAGGGAGCAATTTATAATGGAAAAAAAAGTGGCAATGCAGCAGATGCAAGTGGGTTTAGTTTTTACCCCGGAAAAAATTTAGGCGCCTTGGGCGATGCAGGAGCTGTAACCACCAACGATACAGATTTGGCAGAGATTATTAAAGCCTTACGCAACTATGGCTCTCACAAAAAATATGAAAATCTTTATCAAGGTGTAAACAGCAGGCTCGATGAAGTGCAGGCAGCAATACTATCCGTAAAACTTGCTTCGCTTGATAGCGATAATCAAAAAAGGCGCAGTATTGCAAAATATTATATTGACAACTTAAAGAATGAAAAAATTATTCTTCCGTCAACTATACAACAAGATATTATTAACGACAATAGCCATGTTTGGCATGTTTTTGTTTTAAGAACTTCCGATAGAGTTGCTTTTCAAAATCATTTGACTTTACAGGGTGTACAAACCGTTATTCATTACCCTATCCCACCCCACAAACAACCGGCATACTCTTTTCTTAATAAGAATAGTTATCCAATTTCAGAATTAATTCATAACCAAATTATCTCTATTCCTATCAGCCCTGTTATTACAGAAGAAGAATGCAATATTGTATGTAAAGCTGTTAATTCTTACTAATTGTGAACTTAATTAAAACCAGTTTCTACACTTCTATTTCAACTGCTATTACATTTCTTAGTGGTTTTATAATAGTAAAGTTTGTAGCAGTTAAAATTGGGCCAACAGGTATTGCATTAGTTGGTCAGTTTCAAAACAGCACCACTATATTTACGTTAATTGCTACTGCTGCTGTTACAATGGGAGTAGTTAAATATTTGGCACAACACAGAGCAGAACCGGAAAAAGTTAATAAGATAATTTCAACAGCTTTTTTTATTGCCTTTATAAGTTCCATCATCATCTCCATTGCCATAATGGCTAGTAGCCTGATGTTATCAAAAAAGGTATTTCATACATCCGATTATTGGCTTGTTTACTTTTTATATGGTTTATTAATTTTAACTGTAGCTTTTAATGCTATTTTTTCCAGTATCCTCAACGGGCTTAAGGAAATAAAATGGTTTACAATAATAAATATTTGCACCTCATTGTTAGGAGTATGCTTTACGGTAATAGGCGCATATTTTTTTGATGTAATTGGTGTTTTGCTCTCAGGCACTGCTACCGCCTTTGTTGTTTTCCTGATAAATATTTATGCTTTCCGGAATTTGAGAATTCAGTGGTATCCATTCCATTCTTCTTTTGACAAAGAAACAATTAAAATACTTTCCCGGTTTTCATTAATGGCTGCAATTAGCGGTTTTTTAACTCCGGCCGTTCAAATACTCATAAGAGACAAAATAATAAACAATTACGGCATGGTTGAAGCCGGTTATTGGCAAGCTGTTACCAAAATATCTGATTACTACCTGGGGTTTATTGTATCCGTTTTGAGTGTTTATTATATGCCTCGCCTGTCAGAAATTACTCAAAAAAAAGAATTAAGAAAGGAAATTGTAAGTGGCTACAAAATCATTCTTCCGGTAGTAGGCGCTATCGCATTTTTTATTTGGCTATTTCGTCACCTCGTAATGAAAATACTTTTTACCGCCGATTTTTTTCCAATGGAACCCTTATTTAAATTTCAACTACTTGGCGATTTTTTTAAAATAGGAAGTTGGCTTCTGGCTTATACCTTAATCGCAAAAGCTATGACTAAGGCATTTATTATTACTGAAATAATTTTCTCCTTGTCTTACCTGGCTCTTTCTATTATTTTGATTAATCACTTTGGCATTATTGGTGCCACCTATTCTTTTTGCATCAATTATGCACTTTATTGGGTTATCATGTTTATAGTGGTTAGAAATAGAATAAAATAAAATATTACATAAATTAACCTTGTTTCATAATTTCTTTTTTATTTAAGCCAATCCCTTTTGTATTTTTACCCCTCCAAATTTATTATGCAAACATTACTTATTACAGGAGGAGCAGGCTTTATTGGCTCGCATTTAACCAGGCTCTTCGTTCAAAAATATCCGCATTACAAAATTATCAACCTCGATGCGTTGACCTATGCCGGAAATCTAAGCAACCTCAAAGACATTGAAAATGCGCCTAATTACTTTTTTGTAAAAGGCGATGTTGCAGATGCGGCATTGGTAAATAAACTTTTTGCCGAACATAGCATTACCGGTGTGCTGCATTGTGCAGCCGAAAGCCATGTTGACCGCTCCATTTCCGACCCACTGGCATTTGTAAAAACCAATGTAGTGGGAACAGCCACGCTTTTACTGGCAGCAAAAGAAAGCTGGAAAGCCGATTATAGCAACAAAGTTTTTTACCATATTTCTACAGATGAAGTGTATGGCTCATTGGGCAGTACAGGTTTTTTTTACGAAAACACGGCTTACGACCCTCGCAGTCCCTACTCTGCTTCCAAGGCATCCAGCGACCATTTTGTAAGAGCTTTTTATCATACTTATGGGCTGCCTGTAAAAATTTCTAATTGCAGCAATAACTACGGCCCATATCATTTCCCGGAAAAATTAATACCGCTCAGCATTAATAATATCATCCAAAATAAACCCCTGCCCATTTACGGCAAGGGCGAAAATGTAAGAGACTGGTTGTTTGTGGAAGATCATGTAAGAGCTATTGATATTATTTATCACAAAGGAAAAATTGGTGAAACCTATAATATTGGCGGGCACAACGAATGGACCAACCTTAACCTCATTAAAGAATTGTGCCGGCAAATGGATCAAAAATTAGGCAGAGAGGCTGGAAGCTCCGAAAAATTAATCAGCTTTGTAAAAGACAGAGCCGGCCACGATTTGAGGTATGCCATTGATGCTACCAAACTTAAAGATGAATTAGGTTGGATGCCCTCGCTTCAATTTGAAGAAGGCCTTAATAAAACAATAGATTGGTATCTTAGCAATCAACAATGGCTAAGCGATGTGGTAAGTGGCCACTATGCCGATTATTACGAAGAACAATATCACAAGAGATAAACACATGAAAGGAATTATTCTTGCAGGCGGTTCGGGCACCAGGCTCTATCCTATTACAATGGGCATAAGCAAACAATTAATGCCCATTTACGATAAACCCATGATTTATTATCCGCTCAGCACATTAATGCTGGCTGGCATAAAAGATATTTTAATAATTACAACTCCCGAAGACCAGGCGCAGTTTCAACGCTTGTTGGGCAATGGAAGTCAATGGGGCTGTCAAATACAATATGCAAAACAAGATGTGCCCAACGGGCTTGCACAAGCATTTGTAATTGGAGAAAAATTTATTGGTAACGATAGTGTAGCATTGGTATTGGGCGATAATATTTTTTATGGCAGCGGCTTTAGCAAATTATTACAGCAAAGTGCCCAACCCAATGGAGCAGTTATTTTTGCTTACCCGGTTAGCGACCCCGAAAGATATGGCGTAGTGGAGTTCGATGAAAAATTTACTGCCCTCAGCCTCGAAGAAAAACCTACCAATGTCAAAAGCAACTATGCTGTACCCGGCCTTTATTTTTACGACAACAGCGTTGTAAAAATTGCAAAAGAATTAAAACCCAGTGCAAGGGGCGAATACGAAATTACCGATGTAAATAAAGTATATCTTCAAAATAAAAAATTACAGGTAGCCGTTTTAGACCGTGGCTTTGCCTGGTTAGATACCGGCACTTTTGATTCATTAAGCGATGCAAGTGAATATGTAAGAGTAATTGAAAAGCGCCAGGGTTTAAAAATTGGATGCCCCGAAGAAATAGCCTGGAGAATGGGTTATATCAACAGTGAGCAATTAAATAAACTGGCAGAAGAGTTGAAGAAAAGTGGCTACGGACAATACCTAAAGAAAATTTTATTTGCCGATTAAAATCTTAATTCAACATCATCAATTACCCCAAGCATCTACCTGAATGAGAAAATTTTTGTCAGCCATTTATAAGGCCATACCTTTTAAAGCAGGTATTTTTTCACTCTTAAAAAAAATATATACGCCACCGCATTTCATTTACCAGCACCTTCATTTTAAAGGCATCATAAATGTAAAAGTAAATGCTACTGCTTCTTTTAAGATGCAGCATTATGGCTACGAACTGGAGAATGAAGTATTTTGGCAGGGTTTACAAAATGGTTGGGAAAAGGTTTCCATTAATCTATGGGTAAAATTAATTACCAATTCTAAATTAGTATTTGATGTAGGCGCCAATACAGGTATTTATTCACTTGTAGCAAAAGCCATCAACCCTTCCGCAGAAGTATATGCCTTTGAACCTATCCCTTGGGTTTTCGAAAAAATGAAGCATAATTTTTTACTCAACAATTATTCAGTAAAAGAATACGACTTTGCCTTATCAGATTATACCGGCACTGCTTCCATTTTTTTGGAAGAAGACCAGGCCCATGTGTATTCAGTAACCGTTAATAAAAACATGCTGGAGCAAAGCAAGCCTGCAGTTGAAAAACAAATTAAAACCATCACCTTAGCCGATGTAATTGAACAAAATCAAATACAGCATATTGATGTACTAAAAATTGATGTGGAAACTCATGAAGCAGAAGTGCTGCGTGGAATGGGTAAATATTTAGAACAAATGAAGCCAACCATGTTAATTGAAATATTAAACGATAAAGTGGGTGCCGATGTTCAGGACATGTTAGATGGCAAAGGTTACTTATATTACAATATTGATGAAAATGGTGGCATAAGGCAAACAAAAAATATTCTGCAAAGCGATTATTACAATTACTTAGTTTGTAGCCAAACAACTGCTCAAAAACTTGAGCTACCCATTGTTAAATTATAAGTACCAGGTAGTAGCTTGTTTGAGCCTCATTTCAAAACCCTCCATAATGGCATCAAAAAACCATACTTGCTGCTGCGTTTGCATAAAATACTAAGTAATTATACTAAAAGGTCTGTAAAATCGTTCATAAGTACATAAGGTTTACATTTGCTGTAACCTTGTGCCACCCTAAATTCGCACTTTTAAATTTAACTCACATGAGCCCAATATCTACTACTCCCCATCTTACCAGGGGAAAACCCTTATTATTTTACTACCCATGCAACCTTTTATGCCAGGAATCTTCAGCAATTAATACAGCAATACTTTTTTATAGTATTGCCAAGCCAAATTCTGATAGCTTATTTCAACCAAACTTATCTGTGCCGTTAAACTAAGATGCCTTTATAGGAATAAACCCCAAAAACAAAGAAATGAAGATTGTTGTAGCGGTTCCCTTTTTATCAAATGGTGGTGGCGAAAGAGCCCTGTTTAATCTGGCAGTGTACTTTAACTCCATAGGCCATTCAGTAACAATAATAGCCTCCTGTAGTATTATGTATAATAATATGCAGGTGCCACCGGGTATAAAATTATTTACCCTTGGCAACAATGAGCCATTAACCAACACCGCCTTTATTTATACAGCAAAAAAAATATCGCCCATTTTAAAGGAAATAGAGCCAGATATTGTTTTATCCACATCTGACTATCTTAATATCGGCTTGCTTATAGTAAAAAAAATAATTAATGGAAAATTTAAAATTATTGTAAGCCACCAATATCACACTAGTTCGCTTTTAAAAGAGTTGCCGTTTAAAAACAAATTATTTATTCAGTTGCTTCAAAAAATAATTGCTAAACAATCAAATGCGGTAGTTTGTTGCTCACAAGGTGTAGCCGATGATTATTTGACCCGCTATAATATACTCCGCAAAAAAAATAAACTGCATGTAATTTATAACCCCATTTATGAAGAACAAATAATAATAAAAGCACAAGAAAATGTCTCTGGCAATTATTTTAAAAACGATACCTATAATATAATTACCGTAGCCAGGTTTGTACCACAAAAAAATTTGGAAACCCTTATAAGGGCTTTTGGTATTTTCATAAAAAAAAATCACTTATCTAAACTGTTTATTGTTGGCAAAGGGCCGGATGAACACAAACTAAAAACCCTGGCCAATAGCCTTGATTTAACCGACTCGGTTGTTTTTTTAGGTTACCAGGAAAACCCGTATGCATTTGTAGCCCAAAGCAATTTGTTTGTTTTAAGTTCTATTTACGAAGGTTTTGGAAATGTGCTGGTAGAGGCCATGGCTGTTGGTACCAATGTAGTGGCTACCAATTGCCCCAGTGGGCCTTCGGAAATAATTGAGAATGGAAAATATGGTTATTTATCCCAAGTGGGCAATGCAACTATGCTTGCTCAAAAAATAGAACAGGCTTTGGCCAATCCATTGCCAAAAGAAGTTTTAATTAACAGGGCCAAAGAATTCAGCATACAAAAAAGCGGCGATCAATACCTTTGCTTAATGCAATCCTTGCTTAAAAGAAATTAATTATAAACAAAAAAGTTATGTGCGGCATTTCAGGATTTATAGATTTTAATAAAAAAAGCACCCTGCAGCAGTTGGAAAAAATGAACCGGAGTATGCTGCACCGTGGCCCCGATGGCGAAGGTTATGCTCAGTATGAAACGCCGCAGGCATCCATAGCATTTGGCCATCGTCGGCTGAGTATTATTGACCTTACGGAAGGTGGCCGCCAACCCATGAGTTTTCAAAATTTGCACATTACATTCAATGGCGAAATCTATAACTACGCTGAAATAAAAAAAGAACTGGAAGAAAAAGGGCATAGCTTTTTATCGCACAGCGATACCGAAGTTATTTTACATGCCTACAAAGAATGGGGCAGCAATTGCCTGCAAAAATTTATCGGCATGTTTGCTTTTGTAATTTTTAATGAAGAAAACAAAACCATTTTTGCTGCAAGAGACCGTGCCGGAGTAAAACCTTTTTTCTACTATTGGCACAATAATCTTTTTTTATTTGGCTCGGAGTTAAAGGCCTTGATGAATCATCCGGGTTTTGAAAAAAATATTAATACCCATGCCATTGCTGCTTTTCTTCAGTTAGGCTATGTACCCACGCCTCATTGTATTTTCCAGCAAACACATAAATTAAAACCGGGGCATTTTTTAGAATTTTATATTGCTACGCAACAAATTAAAACCACTCAATATTGGAGTGTGTACAGCGCATACAACCGGTCTCCATTAAAAATTGATTTACCCGAAGCCATTTCCGAAACCGAAAAAATATTGACCAATGCTTTTCAATACAGAATGGTAAGCGATGTGCCGGTGGGTGTATTTTTAAGTGGTGGTTTCGACAGTAGTTGCGTAACGGCCTTGTTGCAAAAAAACAGTACGCAAAAAATTAAAACATTCACCATAGGCGTGCCCGATGCCGGTTTAAATGAAGCGCCTTATGCAAAAGATATTGCACAGCACCTTGGTACCGACCACACCGAAGCATATTGTACCCAAAAAGAAGCACTCGATATTGTACCCGAACTTCCGTTTTATTACGACGAACCCTTTGCCGATAGCAGCGCCATTCCTACTACCCTGGTTAGTAAAGTTGCAGGTGAAAAAGTAACCGTAGCATTATCGGCCGATGCAGGCGATGAAGTTTTTGCCGGGTATAATCGCTACGATTATATTATGAAATATGGCAAGCGGCTCAAAAAAATACCAACTTTTGCAGGTAAAACCGCCGCCGCCATTATGGATGCTGTTCCGGCCGATGCCATTCCCGTTCTTAATAAAAAATATTTGTTTCATAGCCGATACGAAAAATTAAAATCGCTTTTAAGAAATCCATCAGAAAATAATTTTTTACTCAGTATCACCAAAGCAATGAGCGATAAAGAAGTGGCCGAATTTTTTAAAGCCAATATTCAAACGCTCCCAACGGCATTGGATAGCAAAGAACTAAAACCGGAATTTTTCAATACCCTTACATACAGCATGGCCATTGATTACGAAACTTATTTGCTGGACGATATTTTGCAAAAAGTTGATAGAGCCACTATGACGGCCAGCATTGAAGGCCGTGAACCTTTTCTCGACCATCGGATTATTGAATGGGCTGCACAATTACCCATTGATTTTAAATATAGAAACGGCGAAAAGAAATTTATTTTAAAAGAAATTGTTCATCAATATATTCCCAAAGAATTAATGGACCGTCCAAAAATGGGCTTTGGAATTCCCATTGCAGAATGGCTGGCATCCGACCTAAAAAAATATGTTGACCGCTATTTCGATGAACAGTTTATACAACAACAAGGTATATTCAATCCTCATAAAATAAAACAATTGTACCAGTCTTTTTACCAGGGTAAAAAAGAGAGAGCAGAAAAAATATGGTACCTGCTAATGTTTCAAATGTGGTACGATAAATGGATTAATAACTTTTCGGCATAATGGTTAAGCAGGTAATATCAGCATTGGGCAATAAATCCTACAAGGCAGTAGGCATATATATGGTTGCCAATTTTTTTTCGAAAGCCGTTTCGTTTTTATTGCTGCCTGTTTTTACCAATCCAAAATTTTTAACACCGGAAGACAATGGCATACTCAGCCTTTTTGCCAGTTCTATGATGATGCTTTCACCCATCATTGGCCTTGGCATGGTACAATCGGCCAATACCGATTTTTATAAAAAAACAAAAGACGATTTTGCCGCCGCATTTACCGGTACTTTTTTTATTTCGCTGGCACTTGCATCTTTTATGTCGTTGGTGCTATTTGTTTTCAAAGATTTTTTGTTTGAAAAATTTTCATTTCCGCATTCATTCGCATTCATTCTTCCATTTATAGCTTTTTTAATTTTTGCTACGGAGCAGTTGTTAGTTATCATTAGAAACCGAAACGAGGCCAACAACTATGCAATTGCCAGCATTATTAAAACAGTAATTGAATATGGCGTTTCTATTATTTTGATTGTATATTTTTTTAAAGGTTGGCAGGGCCGGGTTTGGGGAATTGGTTGTTCACTTATTGCCATCAACCTTATTGCCATTGCTTACTATGCAAAAAATAATTACATCAAAGTAAAGTTCAGCAAGCAACACCTGGTTGATGAACTTAAATTTGGTTTACCCATTTTTGTATTTCAGCTATGTGTGTTTATGCTGGGCACTACCAATAAAATTTTCCTGGCCATTTTTAATGTAGATAAACACGAGTTGGGTATTTATGCCATTGCCACCATTCTTGGAGCATTGGTAGGCACTATTTCGCAGAGCATATTATTATACTCCCAACCGCAGTTGTACAGCGTAATCAGCAAAAAACAGGCGTCGGCAGCTTTTATCAAAAATTCGTTTTTAAAATACCTTATCATGCTTACCGCACTTTCTGCAGCCTGTGCAGGCGTGGTAATGATACTGTATCATTATTTTATTGACCCGGTTTATTTGCCCGGCATCAAATATTATTTCATCATTTTTGCCAGTTGTTTTATATGGGCCATTAATTCTTACTTCTTTTTATTCTTGCTCTATTTTAAAGAAAAGAAAAGAATTTTCAAGCTTGCACTTATTTCACTTATTTGTTCTACAATAGTGAATATTATAATGGTAAAAAACTTTATGATAATGGGCGATGCACTGGCAGGCATCATCAACACTCTTATATTTTCATTATTATTGTACATCTATTCAAATAAAATAATTAGGTCTGTGGTTCAGGAAAGCAGCAGCACAAACCAGCCCATTGCTTCTGCATAAATGCTTTACAATATGACATCATCTTCATTAGCCCCCATAGTTTATTTTGCTTATAACAGGCCGCAGCACACGCTTCAAACCTTAACGGCTTTAAAAAAAAGCCGCTTGTCGCAGCAATCGGAGCTTTTTATTTTTATTGATGGTGCTAAGAACAATGCCAATAGCGAAACCTTACAAAATATTGAAGCAGTTAAATCAATTGCAGCAAGCGAGCAATGGTGCGGAAAGCTGCATATTCAAATTGCAGAAAAAAACAAAGGCTTGTTTCAATCCATTGTGAGTGGCATTACCGAAACCGTAAATAAATATGGCAAAGTGATAGTAATAGAAGATGATGTGCTGGTGTCGCCCGGGTTTTTAGAATATATGAACAATGCATTGGATTTATACGAAAGCGAAGAAAAGGTTATGCATATCAGCGGTTTTAGCAGGGCCGAATTTTCGGAACTACCCATAAAAGAAACCAGCTACTTTTTTAATCATACTACCTGCTGGGGATGGGCTACCTGGAAAAGATCCTGGAAGTTTTTTAACCCAAACCCTTACGAAGTAAAAGAAGCGGTTAGTAAAAAAGGCGATATATATCGGCTGAACATGGATGGAACTTTTGAATTTTTTTGGGGACTAAAAGCCATTGGCGATGGAAAATTTCAAAGCTGGAATACCATTTGGCAAAGCATTGTTTTTTTAAATGATGGATTTTGTTTGCATCCCACCGTTTCGCAGGTATCAAACATTGGCCACGACGGTAGCGGAACCAATTGCGTATCGGATGATAGCTTTGGGCTAAATCAATTATCAAATGAACCGGTAGTATTATCAAAGATTCCCATTGAAGAAAGTAAACTGATTAGAAACTACAACCGAACCAAACTTCATTCCTTTAAATACCGGTTGATATTTGCAGCAAAGCATTATCTCCGTTACATTTTTTGGCGTTAACCAACTCTTCCATGCAAAAGCATATTCTTTTTATTTCTTACGATGGCATGACGGACCCTTTGGGTCAAAGCCAGGTGATTCCCTACTTACAAGGTTTGTCGGCTGCCGGATATAACATAAGCCTCTTAAGCTGTGAGAAGCCGGAAGTGTATCACACAAAGAAAAAAAATATTGAATACCTTTTACAGGCAAGCAACATTCAATGGCATCCTATTCAATATACTAAGAAGCCTGCTGTATTATCTACTCTCTACGATATTTATCAATTAAAAAAAATTGCCAAAAAAATTTATAAGCAGCAACCCTATCAAATGGTGCATACAAGAATTGGCATACCCTCGTTGGTAGGTTTATGGCTTAAAAAAAAATATGGTGTTTTATTCCTAAACGATATTAGAGAATTTTATGCCGATAGCCGGGTTGATGGCGGCATGTGGAATCTTTCTTCGCCGCTATATAAAATAATCTACAAATATTTTAAAAAGCAGGAAGGAGAACAGGTAAAGCATAGCGATGGAATTGTATGCCTTACGCAGGCTGCCAAACGAATTATTGTGCAATGGCCGCAATACAACCCGGCCACACCTATTGAAGTAATTCCATGCAGTGCCGATTTAAATTTATTTGACNNATACAACAAAATGATATTGTCATCAGCTACCTGGGTTCTATTGGTGGCTGGTACCTTACCAAAGAAATGCTTGAGCTTTGCAAATACATTTCCGATAAAATACCTAATACAAAATTTCTTTTCATTTCGCCTCACAGGCACGAGCAAATAATAGAACATGCCCGGCAGTTTAATATCAATGAGTCGAAAATAATTACCACGCAAGCTTCAAGAAATGAAGTGCCGCTGTTTTTATCACTAAGCAATTTTTCATTGTTTTTTATAAAACCCTGCTACTCCAAACTTTCATCGTCGCCCACAAAACATGGAGAAATAATGGCCATGGGCATACCGGTTATTACCAACAGTGGCGTAGGCGATGTGGCAGAAATTGTTACGGAAACCAACAGCGGAATTGTGATCAATGAATTTACCGAGCAGTCTTTTAAACAAGTGGCTGAGCTTTTATTACAGAGCAATTTTTCCGGCAATCGAATAAGAGAAGGAGCTAAAAAAATATATGCACTCGATAATGCCATTGAAAGCTACAAACGGATGTATAAAAAATTGTTAGGCTAATCTGCTAAAGCATTATCTTCCTTTAACTCTTTATTTTTTCCTGTACTGTAATAAAGAATAAAAATTAATGCAATAATATAAAAAGGCATACAGGGAATTTTATACCTCACCAGCGTTCCAAAGTTCAGCGTGGTAGCACCCACAAAAATGGCAAACACCAACGAAAAAAATAAACAATAAATAACAATTGCTCTTTTAAAAATATTCAAGAAAAAATTTTTGATGCCGGCTTTAAAAAAAACAAAAAGAGTAAAAAGCATTATTGTCAAACTTTCAAAGGAAGAAAGCAAGGTTGATACATTCCTGCTTTCCCAAATAAAGGGCCTGAACAAAGTTGCCACAATGGCTGCCGGCGCTATTTTTAATAACCCCAGCGGGCTGCTAGCATCAAACTCTACACCCAGTGTAAAATAAGAGCCCTCGTTTTTACTTTGCCGTATAAAATTATTCTGCCTATCCATAATACCTTCGGTAAGATCATCGCCGGCATACTCTACTATAGCATCCTGCATTGAAGAATACACTGACGAAAAGCCCAAAATACTTCCAAGAATAAATCCGCCTACCATCAGGGCTTTTACAAATGCATTCTTCATCATACTGGCATTTTTTAAAAGAAGAAAGATAGCCAGGGCTGGTAGGTATGCTACTAGTATATACACTTTTACTACCGATAGTAAATAAATACAGCCCATAAGGATGACGCTGTTTTTAATTACATTCTTTTTGTCAACTAATAATTCATAAGAACAGTATGTAAACCATCCCATTGCCGAAACAGCCAATGGATCTTTTAATATGCCCGAACTCCAAAAAGTAAAGGTGGGTAGAAATAAAATGGCAAAGGCAAAATGCTTTTGCAATACCGGAAACTGTTTATAAAAAAACAAAAACAACTTCCATATTCCCGTAAACGCAAACATGGCAAAAAATAAATTCACTACCATATATTTCCCCAACGACAAAAAACAAAGCATTGCGGTAAGCCGTATTACCATAAAGTTGCTATCGTCTTTAAAATAACCGAGCAGCTTAGGGCTGGCCAACATACTTTGATCTATATCGGTACCCGGCCCAAAAAGATAAGTAATATTGGAGGGTTCCTCCAATACCTTTTTATATAAATTATACCCTTCGGGAAAATAAAGTGTGGTAGTATCGCCTCTCGATATATACTCCACGAAAATGGCATAGCAAAAACAGGCAAACACTTTTATCCAAAATGCAATCTTGTGGTAACGCCTCAATACAGGGCTTTCAATTTTTCTTCTGTATGCAGAAAAGATAAAAGCAAAAATTGCAGTGTAAATAATAAAAGCTATAAAATCCAGTATCGTCATTAAGGCAAATGCACCTAAGTGCGTTGGGGGTTATTTTTAGCAAATTAAAAATTAATAATTGAATAGCATTGATTATAATAATTTATTTTGCGATACAAAACCAGCGTATGGCTTATAAATTTTTAGTTATTGGAGCAGGGCTTTCCGGAACTGTATTGGCAAACCGGCTTGCAGCAAACCTTGATTGCACAATAGATATTTGGGATGAAAGAAACCATATTGGAGGCAATTGCCATACAGCCCGTGATGAAAAAACCGGCATTATGGTTCATCAATACGGCCCGCATATTTTTAATACAGATAAAAAGGAAATATGGGACTTTGTAAATTCTTTCATGGAGTTTAAACCTTACGTGCACCGGGTAAAAGCAATGAGCAATGGTAAAGTATATTCATTGCCGGTTAACCTGCATACCATCAATCAATTTTTCAATAAAGCTTTTACTCCAAATGAAGCCAAAGCTTTTTTGGCGGAGCAAGCAGATAATTCTATTACAGAACCAAAGAACTTTGAAGAACAAGCTTTAAAGTTTATTGGCAAAGATTTGTACAAAGCTTTCTTTTATGGATACACTAAAAAACAATGGGGATGCGAACCAACTGAATTACCGGCATCTATTCTCAAGAGAATTCCTGTTCGGTTCAACTACGACGATAATTATCACAACAATATTTACACCGGCATACCCGTAGATGGATATTCTGCACTAATTGAAAAATTTGTAGAGAGCGATAAAATAAATATCCTCTTAAAGAAAAAGTTTTCTAATGAAAAAGAATTAGAAGGTTACGACCATGTTTTTTACACCGGCCCTATTGACGCCTGGTTTCAATTTAAATATGGCCGATTGGGTTACCGTACCGTAACATTTGAAACCATTTACGAACAAGGCGATAAACAAGGTGTTACACAAATGAATTACTGCGATGCCAATACGCCGCACACCCGTATTACCGAACACAAACACTTTACCTATTGGGAACAACACAACAGCAGTATTTTATTCAAAGAGTTTAGCAAAGAAACTACTCCCGACGATATACCTTATTATCCTAAACGATTGCAACAAGATAAGGAGCTGTTGATGCAATACCGTAAGGATGCTGAAAACTTAGCCGGCGTTTCATTTCTTGGAAGGTTGGCCACCTATCGGTACATGGATATGCACCATGTAATTGGCGAAGCATTAAACTATGCCGAAAATTTTATAAAGGCAATTAATACCGGAGCAAAGCCGCCCGTATTTCCCAATACAGAAATGAGTTAATACAAAAGGCCGCAACAAAATTGCGGCCTTATTAAAATCTATTTCTTAATAAAATTATAGTATTACTATGCTGTTGCAGGCTCTCTTTTACCAAATACGATGCTCTGTATAAGATTCCAGGGTTGAAAAAACGGAGCAGGTTTTGTGTTGAGTACTGTCAAAATATCTCCGGGTTTTGTATCAAACTTTTGCGAAAATGCATCCATAGATGTTTTTACCGCAAACTGCATTTTTTTAAGCTTATCTGTTTTTTGAAAAAGTACAATCACTGCAAAAAATGAAACCAAAAATGCAATGTATCCACCAATTGCCATTACCGGGTTGCTAAACTTTGAACGATAAATTTCAAATCGGTTACGAATGTAGTAGTACATTTTCCAGCCCGATTGATAATCCCAATCCTGCTTTAAAGTAAAACCCGACTTAGGATGGAAGTGTACACTATTGCTAACGGTATAAGCCGGAATATTATTTTTTCGGGTAATGCGGTACAAGTATTCTGTTTCATCGCCCCACAAAAACAATTTTTTCTTTGGAATGCCCACACGCTCAACTATTCTTCTGTTGATAAGCGTTCCATTAAATGGATGAACCGAACCTTCAATTAAATCGCAATCAACATCGCTATGTTTAGTAAACTTTCCTGTTTTCCACACTAAAGAATCATTATCATCTTTATTTACCACAATACAGTTCAGTAATTTTAAAGAATGGCCATCATCGGCTGCCAATAATTTTTCAAGCGCATCTTCTTTGGGGAAACCATCATCGTCCATACACCATGTATAGGTAAAACCCTGTGCAAAACTTTCAGCAATTGCTCTTGAAAAACCTCCGGCACCACCCACATTTGCCTGTGTAATACATTCTATATCGGGTTGCGACAAAAGCCAGCTTTCCGTTTCATCGGTACTGCCATTATTAATCACCAGAATTTTATCGAGTGGGCGGGTTTGTTTGCGAAGCGCTTCTATACAATTGCACAATAGAGCAGCCCTATTATAGGTAACCACCACGGCTACAACCTTTTCCATGCGTAGAATTATTTAGTTTTTCAGATTTGGACAACCTTATAACGCTAAATAATTTCTATTTATTGCACCACTGCTTAAAAAATCTATTCTTCTACATTGGGGAAAATCGGTTTTGTACCACCGTTATGTATATGCTCAATAAATATTTTTGAAAAGGATAAAGCCTCTCCTATTACATGATGCATATCCATGTATCTGTAAGTTGCCAATCTTCCTAAGAAAGAAACTTTGGTTTGAGATTCAGCTTTTTGCCTATACTTTAAAAGTATATCCTTGTCGGCACTTAATCTTTTGGGGTAATAAGGAATATCATTTTCGCCCGTTTCTTTACTAAACTCTTTAAAGTAAACCGTTTTTTCATGGCTTTCCCAGGGTGCAAAATGTTTGTGCTCATGCACACGGGTGTAAGGCACTTCGGAGCCGCAATAGTTAATAACCGCATTGCCCTGGTAATCACCGTCGGCAATATGTTTTTCAAAATATACTGTTCTATATCCCAGTCTTCCAAATTCATAATCAAAAAATGCATCTATTGGTCCGGTATAAAAAATATGATCGTATTGCTCCAATAATTCGGGAGTTGGTACAAATTTTTTATTAAGCGTAACTTTTATTTTTTCCGATAAAACTAATTTTTCTACCAATGCGGTATAACCTTCTACCGGAATGCCCTGGTAGGGATTGTTGTAATAATTATCATCGTAATTAAACCGTACCGGCAGGCGTTTTAAAATAGAAGCGGGCAATTCCGATGGCTCGCAGCCCCATTGTTTTTTGGTATAGCCATAAAAAAATGCCTTGTACAAATCTTTACCAATAAACTTCATGGCCTGCTCTTCAAAACTGTTAGGCGTATCGATAGTTTTATCTGCCTGCTCTTGAATAAATGCCTTTGCTCCTTCAGGCGAAAAAGATTTATCAAAAAACTGGTTGATGGTATGCAGGTTGATGGGCAACGAATAAATGGCTCCTTTGTAATTTGCTTTCACCCGATTAATAAAAGGTCTGAATTCAATCAAACTATTTACAAAATCCCAAATTTCTTTTTTATCAGTATTAAAAATATGTGGCCCGTATTGATGCAACATTACATTGGTGGCCGCATCCCGGCTGGTATGGCAGTTGCCGGCTAAGTGATTTCTTTCGTCCCAAATTTCAATACTGCATGAAAGGTTTTGAGCCAGTTGATGCGCCAATACCGTTCCTGAAAAACCCGCACCCACAATTAAAAATTTTTGTGCCATATACTTGTTTTAATTTGCTAAAGCGATGCAATTTTAAAACATTAAATATTGATATAGACTTTCTGCACAATCTTTTTTAAAACAAAGCAGCCTATTTTTGATATTTGGAAATAGATACATCCTGCATGAAAAAAATAATAAGAATCACCACTGTTCCACTGGCTTTAAAATCTTTACTGCATGGGCAAATGAATTTTATGTGGCAAAATGGCTTTGAGGTTTTAATGATAAGTGCCGATGGGCCCGAGCGGGAAGATGTAATAAAGCAGGAGCAATGCCCGCACCAAATTGTGCCCATGACCCGAAAAATTACACCATTGCAGGATTTAAAATGTCTTTGGCAATTGATACGCATCATGCGTAAAGAAAAACCCAACATTGTGCATACACATACACCCAAGGCAGGTTTGTTAGGAATGTTGGCCGCATGGATTAGCAGGGTGCCTGTAAGAATTCATACGGTAGCAGGCTTGCCTTTAATGGTAGAAAAAGGATTTAAACTGCAATTATTAAAAGCCATAGAAAAAATTACTTATGCTACCGCAACTAATGTGTGGCCCAATGGAGCTTCAATGAAAAAAGTAATTGAAGAAAATAGGTTTTGTTCACCCAAAAAAATAAAAGTAATTGGCAATGGTTCTTCCAATGGGATAGATACCAATAGATTTAATTCACAGGCACTCGACCCAATTCAGCTTCAAAAAATAAAACAAGAAATTAATTACGACCCCAATACTACTTACCTGCTTTTTACCGGAAGACTGGTGTACGATAAAGGCATTGTAGAATTGATAACAGCATTTGAAAAAATACAAAAAAGCAATCCGGGGCTCAAGCTTATTCTTACCGGTAATTTTGAAAAATCGTTGGATGCCCTGCCTCCCTACATTGAAAAAATTATTGTAAGC
The DNA here is from genome assembly GCA_002352045.1 of Chitinophagaceae bacterium UBA2793. Lineage (GTDB taxonomy): Bacteria > Bacteroidota > Bacteroidia > Chitinophagales > Chitinophagaceae > Ferruginibacter. Next base: position 48,248 of record DEHT01000020.1, read on the forward strand.
AACCCGGCAATCATTCATATTTCCTGGACCAGTTATGTAGAATATTTTATGGCACTTGCCAATATTTTTATATTTCCCACTCACCGGGAAGGCTTTCCCAATGTGCTGTTGCAGGCATCGTTGATGAAGCTGCCCATCGTTTGCAGCAATATACCCGGCAATGTAGATATAGTGGTTCATCAAAAAACAGGGCTTTTGTTTATGGTTGATAATGTGCATTCACTTTGCGAACAATTGGAGTATGCCATCAACAACACCCATAAAATGAAAACCATGGCAGAGGAGCAATATCATTTTGTTTACAATAATTTTCCAAGAGAAGTGGTTTGGCAAGCATTGTTAGAAGAATACAATCAACTGAGCAATTAAATTATAGTAGTTTTAATAAGCAATTTGGCATGCTATTATAATTACATTTGTTATTTTAATAAAATTAATACTTCTTCCTATCCTGTTTCAGAATCAGGGAACTGAATTTGAGTTCACAGTAGTACAAAAGAACCACATAGCTGATTCCGACAAAGGGGCTGTAATCCTTTGTCGGGCTCTTTTTTGGGTACTTTTTTGGAGAAGCAAAAAAGTACAAATACTTGCCGTAGGCATCAGAATAAAACAAAATGAAAACATCTTAATAATGAAAACAAAAATTTATCAACCAGAATAAATGTTTCTTCATAAAATAAAAAAAAAAATCATTTTTGATTATAGTGTTTCAGTATTCATATATAAATAGAACTTAAATTCAATAGAACAATACGTTAGTATTAAATAAATAAAACTCATTAAACTTTCAATATGATTTTAATTGGCTACTCCGGGCATTCTTATGTAATACATGGCATCTTTGCTTCTGCGGGAATTAAAGTAATCGGCTATTGCGATAAAGACGAAAAATCTTTTAATCCTTTTTCGCTTACCTATTTTGGTGTAGAAACATCAGAAGCAGCATTAAAAGCAATGAAGGAAAACGGTTTTTTTATAGCCATAGGCAATAACAGTATTCGTAAAAATATTTATCACCAACTTGAATCGTTTCAAATGTTTCCGGCCAATGCCATTCATTCAAGTTCAATAGTTGACGCTTCGGTAAAACTCGCTTCACATGGTATTATGCTGGCCGCAGGTGCTATCATTAATCCACTGGCAAACATTGGCATCGGCGTAATTTGCAATACCGGTTGCATTATAGAGCATGAATGTAAAATAGAAAATTTTGCTCATATAGCACCCGGAGCTGTGTTATGTGGAAATGTACATGTGGGCGAAAACAGTTTTATTGGTGCCGGTTCTGTAGTAAGAGAAGGTATTCATATTGGAAAAAATTGCATTATAGGTGCAGGCTCTGTTATTGTAAAAAATATTCCCGACAATTCCATTGTATATGGAAATCCTGCCCGAAAAAATCCATAACATTTTCATTTAATAAAATGAGCTATTACTTTTGTTGAGAAGATATGCCCCAGCGGGCCAGAATTTTGGTAGCTGGAAAACGTAATTTAGAACCAAGCCCCTTTGGGGCGACATTTTAAAAATTATTTATGGCTAATACCTATTCACAAATTTCAATCCATTCTGTATTCGCTGTAAAAGGAAGACACAATTATATAACAATTGAATGGAGAGATAAATTGCACAAATATATATCCGGCATTATCACTGGCAACGGTGCAAAATCTTTAGCTACAGGAGGCTGGAAAGACCATGTTCATATTTTTTTCGGAATGCCTGTTACTTCTAGTATTTCAGATTTTATGATAATTATTAAAGCAAGCAGTAGTAAGTGGATTAATGAACAGAAATTCATAAAAGAGAAATTTCAATGGCAATCTGGTTATGCAGCATTTTCTCATTCTAAAAGCCAAAGAGATAAGGTTATAAATTACATAATGACTCAGGAAATGCATCATCGTACAAAAACCTTTCGGGAGGAATATTTGAAAATGTTAGCCGATTTTGAGGTAGAATATGAGGAAAAATATCTTTTTGAATTTTATGAATAAACATATTTTAAAATATCGCCCCAATGGGGCTTTAAAAATCAGCTTTCATTAATAACTACCAAAGTTTCGGCCATACTGGCCTATTTCTTAAAACAGAAAATTTCATTGGTAAATAATAATGTATAATATCACCTCAAAATAAGAATTGGATTAAAAATTTGTTGAGCCGTATGTTTACATGGCTTTGCTTTATATTTGCGCCTGCAAATAAGCATACATTTATGAAAGTATTAGTTACAGGTGGAGCCGGATATATTGGCTCAGTATTGGTTCGTCAGTTATTAAACAAAGGATATACCGTAAGAGCTTTTGACAGTTTAAAATTTGGAGGAGAGGCATTGTACGATGTGATGCTGCATCCAAACTTTGAGTTTATTAAAGGTGATATTCGCAATGCAGATGAAGTTGCAAAAGCATTGGATGGAATGGATGCCGTTGCACATTTGGCTGCCATTGTTGGCGACCCGGCCTGCAAAAAATTTAGCGATGAAGCGCATCAAACCAATTGGGATGGTAGCGTGGCCCTTTTTGAAGCAGCCGAAAAAGCAGGATTAAAACGCTTTGTTTTTGCCAGCACTTGCAGCAATTATGGTAAAATGCCCAACCCCGATTCTTTTGTTACAGAAACATCGGAACTTCGCCCGGTTTCTTTGTATGCCGAATTAAAAGTGAAATTTGAAAAATACCTTTTAGAAGAAAGAAAAGATACCGCCATTTGCTCTACCGCTTTACGCTTTAGCACTGTGTATGGCTTTTCGCCCAGGATTCGCTTTGACCTTACCGTAAACGAGTTTACCCGCAACGCCACTATTAAAGGCGAGCAGGAAATTTGGGGTGCCCAGTTTTGGCGTCCTTACTGCCATGTAGATGACCTGGCAAGAGCCGTGGTATTGGTTTTAGAAAGCGATGAAGCTAAAGTAAGAGCCAATGTATTTAATGTTGGCAGCACCGAAGAAAACTATAATAAAGGAATGATTATTGAAGAAGTTTGCAAAGTGGTGCCCAATACCAAAGTGAACTTTGTAGAAATGAATGAAGACCCCAGAGACTACAGGGTTAATTTTGATAAAATAAAAAATGAACTTGGCTATACCATCACCAAAAAAGTACCGGAGGGTGTTGAAGAAATTTATACCCTTTTAAAAACCGGCATTGTAACAGATGCTTATGGCGAAAAGTTCCGCAATATTTAATATTTGTTTACCGTTTTATACAATTGCTCTTACTTTAGGTAGGAGCAATTTTTTTTTATAGGTTTGCATATCTTTTAAAAAAGAGAAAAACTTAAACCCCCTTTATGCTTTTACTTTCGGGCCCCAATATGGGCGGCAACGAGTTGAAATATGTTACAGAATGTATAGAAACAGGTTGGGTAAGCAGCGTAGGCGCTTATGTTGACCGGTTTGAAAAAATGAGTGCCGAATTTGCAGGTACCCAATACGCTGTAGCCACCAGTAGCGGAACTACCGCATTGCACATTTGCTTAGTATTAAAGGGCGTAAATCAAAACGATTACGTTATTACTCCAAACATAACGTTTATTGCTACCTGCAATTCTATTAAATATACAGGAGCCGACCCTATTTTAATAGATGCGCAAGAAGGTAACTGGCAAATGGATTTAGACCTTTTACAGGAGTTTTTAGAAACGGAAACCGAACAAAAAAACGGCGAATGTTTTTACAAAAAAGATGGCAGAAGAATTCCGGTTATTATGCCGGTGCATGTTCTGGGAAATATTTGCGATATGGATCGCCTGCTTCAATTGGCAAAAGAATATAACATTACAGTAATTGAAGACAGCACCGAAGCCTTAGGTTCTTATTACAAAGGCAGGCACGCCGGAAGCATGGGCTTAATGGGAACTTTTAGCTACAACGGAAATAAAATTATTACCACTGGCGGTGGCGGTATGATTGTTACCAACGATGAAGCCCTTGCAAAAAAAGCAAAACATTTAACCACACAAGCCAAGAGCGATCCTTTTGAATACATACACGACGAAATTGGATACAACTATCGCTTAGTGAATGTAGCAGCCGCCATGGGTGTGGCTCAAATGGAACAACTGCCTTCTTTCCTGAAAAGAAAAAAAGAAATTATAGAATTTTATAAAACTGCATTAGCCAATGTTGGCGACATTCAATTTCAACAGGTAAGTGCCGATGTAAATCCAAATTGGTGGATGCCTACCATTGAAACCTCTAAACAAAAAGAAGTTTTAAAAGCATTGAACGACGATAAATTGCAGAGCCGCCCTTTTTGGGTTCCAATGAACCAATTGCGAATGTTTAAAGAAAATATTTTTTATAATAAAACAAACAGGGCCGATTATATTTATCAACGCTGCCTTAGCATTCCATGCAGCACTAATATAACTGATGCCGATTTAGAAAGAGTTGCTCAAAAAATTAAAAGCTGTTTTTAATGATAGAAGCTGCTTATGTTAACAACCCACCTCAAATGTATAAACCGGTAAAACGATTTATTGATATACTGATTGCATCCATTGCTTTGGTAATTTTATCACCTATCCTATTGCCTGTAATTTTAATTTTATCCATCACCGGCGAAAAAGAAGTTTTCTATTTCCAAAAAAGAATAGGTTACTTAAACAAGCCCTTTGATATTTACAAGTTTGCCACCATGCTCAGAAATAGCCCCAATATGGGCACTGGTGAAATCACCCTTCGAAACGATCCCAGGGTTACTTCGTTTGGCAAATTTTTACGCATCAGTAAAATAAACGAACTGCCTCAAATTATAAATGTATTAAAAGGCGACATGAGCATTGTAGGCCCAAGACCTCTCATGAAAGTAAGCTTTGATTTATACAGCGATGAGGTAAAAGAAAAAATTTATTTATCGAAGCCCGGNNGAAATTTGGTATTTAGAAAATGCTTCGCTGCTCACCGATTTCAAAATTATTTTTTTAACCGCTTGGTCTATTTTATTTCCAAAAAATAAATTGGTTACAGTATTTTTTAAAAATCTTCCGGAAAGAAATTTTTAATCTTCGTTTTTTTCGTTTCAACATTGCTATTTTAGCTCCACTGCATTTGTAGCAATAATTTTAATTCAAAGCAGAAGCATTAAATTAATTAGATGAAGAAAGCCGTAGTTATTGGAAGTGGTTTTGCAGGTTTATCGGCTGCAAGCTTTATGGCAAAGGCCGGGTGGCAGGTTACGTTAATAGAACAACACCCGCAGGCCGGTGGCCGTGCACGCAAATTAGAAGTACAAGGCTTTAGTTTTGATATGGGGCCAAGCTGGTATTGGATGCCCGATGTTTTTGAAAGATATTTTAATTGCTTTGAAAAAAAAGTTACCGATTACTACCAACTGAAAAGGCTCAACCCTTCCTACAAAGTTTACTTTGAAAATTCGGCTATTGAAATACCGGCCGATTTTGAACAACTAAAAAATTTATTTGACAGCATTGAACCCGGTACAGGAAGACAACTCGAAAAATTTATGCTGGAAGCAGCCTACAAGTACAAAACCGGTATGCAAAAACTGGTGCACAAACCCGGCAGATCGCTTACAGAATTTATTGACCTCGATTTGGCCAAAGGCCTCCTAAAATTAGATGTATTTACCTCTATGAAAAATCATACCGGTAAATTTTTTAAAGACGAAAGGCTGAAACAGATCATAGAATTTCCGGTACTTTTTTTAGGAGCATTGCCTCAGAATATTCCTGCCCTATATAGCCTCATGAATTATGCCGACATTAAATTAGGCACCTGGTATCCGCA
>DEHT01000020.1:54019-54198 GCA_002352045.1 Chitinophagaceae bacterium UBA2793
TTTGTAGAAAAAAACTTATTACCACCCAACCTGCAATCCTATAGCGATGCTTATTGGGAGCAAAGAACCATGGCACCTTCCTGTATTATTTTTTATATCGGGCTTCAAAAAAAATTAAAAAACATTGAGCACCATAGCTTGTTTTTTGATACCGATTTTGAAAAACACGGCAAAGAAAT
>DEHT01000083.1 GCA_002352045.1 Chitinophagaceae bacterium UBA2793
AGCCTGACCGCTAACTCTCAAATTTATGCTATTATACGCACCCAACCCAAAAAAATCATCTTGTAAATCAATCGTTTATTGTTGCGGGGAAGAAATATCAGTTACGCTAATCATTATTTAAATAAAATATAATATGTCGTGTGCTATGTTACGACAGCAAGCAAACGAAAATGAAACCTATAACAATAATTATACTTTCTTTTTTAACAAGCTGCGGACAGACACAAACTAAATCAGTTCCTCAAAGTGTTCAGCAGGCAGTCACATTAAAAAGCGGACAATCCTTAAAAACTATATTTGACACAAATAAATTGACTGAAAGCGATTAAATTGTAAGACAAAAAAAGTAAGGAATTGAAAATAGAATGACAGGGGACGAAACACTTGAACATTCTATTTGGATAGAATGGAAACAATTTGAAAAAGATTTTCAAATTGCACTTTGTAGTAACAAGATACAATGATTACAACACAATCAAACAACATCGTACTGGCAATAGTGGGGCTGACAGTTGTAAACTCAATATTAGTGCTTCTATCGGTCATTTGTACAAATGTTGGACTGATGTTTTATAATGCCCCACCATCGTCTATACGTAAACCGTTTTACGTTTACCATTCTAACCCCTGACGTTTTACCAAATCGTCTAAGGGGCTTACTATATTTACCAACGATTTTTTGCTCACATGCAGATAAATTTCGGTGGTCTTTATATTAAAATGACCTAGCAGATCCTTTATATAAAATATATCAATCCCTTTTTCCAACATGTGAGTAGCAAAGCTATGTCGAAGTACGTGTATGCCTACCTGTTTAGATATGCCTGCCTTTATTCTTGCATTGCTAAACACCTGTTGTATGGTACGGGTTGGATATGCTTCACCGGTCTGTTCGCTTTCAAATAAATATCTTTTGGGCTTAACGATACTGGTTTTTAAATAATCTCTTAAAATATCGAGTAATATAGGGCTTAGGTTCACATATCGGTCTTTTTTGCCTTTTGCATTGGAAACTAATATCTGCATTCGATTACTGTCAATATGTTTTAATTCCAATGCTGCAATTTCGCTAACCCGCAAGCCTGCACTATAGGCTGTAAAAAGCATGGCCTTGTGTTTCTTGTTTCTTAATGCTTTAAATAATCTGCCCAATTCTTCTTCGCTTAATACTTTTGGAAGCAACATTTGTTTCTTGGGCCTGGGGATGCTAACAAAAAATTTTTCCTTTCCTAATACTTGTTCAAAATAAAACTTTAAGGCATTTAAGCGGCTGTGTATGCTGTTTTCCTTTAGCTTTAGTTGATTGATACAATATAACAGGTAGCGTTTTACTTCGTCTGTTGTTAGCTCGTTCAAGGCTTTATTGCCCAGCAACTGCAACAATGGCAAAAGCTCGTTTTTATAAGTTCGAATGGTAGATGTACTATATCCTTTTAATTGCAATTGTGCTACCATTTGTCCAAGCGCTGCTTCGTTGGCAGGACTTATTGAAAATCTTTTGTAAAGTATTACAGGTGGGGTAGTTGCAATATCTTTTTTTTTCTTTCTTAGCAATATATCGTCTACAGTGGCAATATCTTTAGTGCTTTGTACCAGTATTTCATATGCCGTACGGTTAAAGGGTAGGTGCCAGCAACGATGTGTTTGACTCCAGTTTATACCTGGTATGATTTTTAAAATAGCCTGAATTTTTTTATTGTATTCAAACTTCAATGCGATTCTATCTTCTCCCTGGTGGGTTAATTTTTGAAGTATGATGATGGGTAGCTGGTGCATTGAGTTAGTTTTTTGCAAAGCTTCGCTCTCCTCAATTACATTAGGGTACAGTTAATAAACTAAATTAATTATTTTTTTTCAAATGTCAATACTCACAAAAAAATACAAAAGCAACAAAAAGTGTTTGGGAATGTTAGTTTGTATTACAAAAAAACACAATTTTTAAATAGATTGAAATAAAAATCGATTCTAGCTTTTTTCACTATTGTAATTTAATGGTAGTATTCTAAATATACTATTGCATAACTTTATCTTCTATGCCTTTTAATTTACAGTCGGGCTATCTGCCTTCCGGAGATCAGCCAAAAGCCATTGAAGAGCTCAGTAACGGAATACTTGACGGAGAGCGTTATCAAACGCTGTTGGGCGTTACCGGTAGTGGTAAAACTTTTACTATGGCCAATGTAATACAAAATGTACAAAAACCTACTCTAGTAATTACACACAACAAAACACTGGTGGCTCAGTTGTATGGTGAGTTCAGGCAATTTTTTCCGGATAATGCAGTTGGATATTTTGTAAGCTATTACGATTATTATCAGCCGGAGGCTTACATACCAACCAGCAATACATATATAGAAAAAGACCTGAGTATAAACGAAGAGTTAGATAAGCTTCGACTGCAAGCCACAGCACAATTGCTTAGTGGCCGCAGAGATATAATAGTGGTGGCCAGTGTAAGTTGTATATATGGTATGGGTAATCCTACGGAATACGAAAATGGTATCATTCGTATTCAACAGGGGCAGGTAATTTCACGCCAGGGATTTTTACATTCGTTGGTAAATATTTTATATCACCGCAGCCAGGGCGATTTTACAAGAGGGAGCTTTAGGGTGAAGGGCGATACGGTTGATATTAACTTGCCTTATGTGGATTTTGGATATAGAATTAGTTTTTTTGGAGATGAAATTGAAAGCATTGAAACCATAGAAACGACTACGGGCAAGCGTATTAACAAAGTACAGGATGCTGCCATTTTTCCGGCAAACCTTTATATTGCTCCAAAAGATATGATGGCAACTGTTATCAATGAAATACAGGATGAGTGTTATGCACAAACAGCATATTTTAAAAAGGAGGGCAAATATATTGAAGCACAACGCATCAGCGAGCGAGTGAATTACGATATAGAAATGATAAGAGAACTGGGTTATTGCAATGGGATAGAAAATTATTCAAGATTTTTTGATAGAAGAAAACCAGGCGCAAGGCCTTTTTGTCTGCTCGATTATTTTCCCAAAGATTATATAACCATTATTGATGAAAGTCATCAAACCATTCCACAAATAAGTGGTATGTATGGAGGCGACAGAAGTAGAAAATTAGTTTTGGTTGATTATGGGTTTCGGCTGCCTTCGGCAATGGACAACCGCCCACAAAATTTTCACGAATTTGAAAATCTTACCAATCAAATTGTTTTCGTGTCGGCCACACCGGGAGAGTATGAATTAGAAAAAACAGAAGGCGTAGTAGTTGAACAGGTAGTGCGGCCTACCGGTTTATTAGATCCGCCTATTGAAGTGCGTCCCTCTATTAACCAAATAGACGATTTGTTGGATGAAATTGATAAGCGGGTACAAAAAGGCGACCGTGTGTTGGTAACCACCTTAACCAAGCGAATGGCCGAGGAAATGGATAAATACCTGCATCGCATCAACATAAAAAGCAAGTACATTCACAGCGAAGTACAGGCCCTGGAAAGAGTGGAAATTTTAAGAGAGTTGCGCCTCGGTGTGATTGATGTGTTGGTGGGAGTAAACCTTTTAAGAGAAGGACTCGATCTTCCCGAAGTATCGTTGGTGGCCATTTTAGATGCAGATAAAGAAGGTTTCTTAAGAAACGAACGTAGCCTTACTCAAACCGCCGGGCGTGCAGCCCGTAATGTAGATGGCCTGGTAATTTTTTATGCCGATAAAATTACGGAGAGTATGCAAAAAACCATTGACGAAACCAACCGAAGAAGAGAAAAACAAATTGCATACAACGCCCAGCATAACATTGTGCCAAAAACAATAAGTAAAACCACCGAACAAATTTTTGCTCAGGGTTCGGTATTAGATGTAAAAGGCTTTGACCCATCACGTCCTTACGCATTGGCACCCGATGATGATATAGTTACAGTGGCGGCAGAAGAGCAAGCTGAATACAATACAGTACCTCAAATGGAAAAAGCTATTGCTAAAATAAAAAAGCAAATGGAAAAAGCTGCCAGAGATTTAGATTTTATGGAAGCCGCCAGGTTGAGAGACGAAATGTTTAAAATGCAAAAACAATTAGAAACAATGAAATGATGCCGGGTATTTACAATTTTGTATTTATAAGAAAAGACAATATGTGCTGAAGGAAATTACAAGAGTGCTGATTGCTTTGTTTTATTTTTGCAGCATGAAACCATGGTTGCTTTTTTGTGCGATATTCTTTTTTACTACAAGTGCATTTACACAACCTTGTGTATCGGCTTTCCCTTACAACGAAAATTTTGAATCAACCGATGGAGGATGGACTACCGGTGGAACTGCTTCGGACTGGGCCTGGGGCACACCCGTTAAGCCGGTTATTAACAATGCTTCATCGGGTAGCAAATGCTGGATCACCGGAGGACTCAATAATCCTGCTTACAACAATTCTGAAAATGCCTGGTTGATGAGTCCTTGTTTTGATTTTTCCGGCCTGGTAAATCCTGAAATTAGTTTTAAAGTTTTTTGGGAAACCGAACGTCGCTTTGATGGTGCCACATTACAGTATTCAACGGATGGAGGAAGTAATTGGATTGTAGTAGGAAATGCCAATACGAATAATTGCGATATTTTAAATTGGTACAATGCAAGCTCCATTACTTATTTAGGAAATACAGTTGGGTGGTCGGGCAATGTGCAAGCCAATGCAGGAAGCTGCCTGGGCGGTAATGGCAGTGGTGCCTGGGTTATTGCAAAACATCCTTTGACTTTTTTAGCAGGAATACCCAATATAATATTTCGATTTTTATTTGGTGCCGGTTCTACCTGTAATGCTTATGATGGATTTGCAATAGATGATATAAGTATTAAAGAGGCGGTAGCAGATGCTGTAACAATTGACCGTACCTGCCTTGCTTTTAATTCAGTACAATTTAGTGCCGCCATTGGTTGCATCAGTAGCTACCAATGGAGTTTTGGTGATCCTGCTTCAGGCTCTGCCAATACCTCTACTGTAGCAAGCCCGGTTCATATTTTTTCCGGCGCAGGAGAATATACTGTTAGGTTAAACGCCGGTTTTTCTAATGGGGCCAGCACGGTTACAACTATAAATGTGGTAATTATTTCTGCTTCTAAAAATATTTTGTGGCCGGGTGCTTGTACCAATACCGCCGATGCTACACTTATGGTTTCGCCTACCGGTAGCAGCACTCCCTATTTTTACCATTGGAACACTAACCCTCCGCAAACATCATCTTCCATCAGCAATGTGGGTTCGGGTTCTTACTCAGTAAGTATTTCGTCTATGAATGCTTGTAGTATCACCGAAAATTTCATTTTAATTCCTTCGGGCAATATCGAAATAAACCCTGTTGTTAGCAATTCGGTTTGTGGGCCGGGAAAGGGTTCGGTAATAACCACTGCCTCGGGTGGCACAGGGCCTTATACTTTTTTATGGTCAAATAATGCAACTACATCGGCCATTCTCCAACTTACAGCAGGCACTTATGGAGTTGTAGTAACCGATGCCAATGGTTGCAGCAAAGCCGGTGGTCCTTTTGTAATTGTAAATGAAGTCAGGCAACTCAATGTGAGCCTTGGTCCCGATAAAGCTATTTGTACCGGCGAAATGGTAAGCCTTACACCCGGACAATATCAAAATTATTTATGGCAGGATGGTAGTAGCAGTGCAATATATAATACCAATGTGCTGGGTAACTACCATGTAAGCGTAACCGATGCGGATGGATGTAGTGGCAGTGATACCATTCAGGTTGTTGCTGCCGATTGCCGGGATTTATTTTTTCCCACAGCATTTACACCCAATGACGATGGGTTAAATGATTTTTTTGGGCCACTGGGAAATACAACGGCGGCAAAACAATATTCATTACAAGTTTATAACCGGTATGGGCAGCCTGTTTTTTCGAGCAACAATCCTATGCAAAAATGGGATGGATTGTACAAAGGAAAAGCGGTTACAGCCGGAAATTATATATGGACAAGCAGTTATTTGCTGGGTGCTACAAAACACCAACGCAAAGGTTGGCTGATGTTAATAAAATAATTTATTCCTGTTTTTTTTAATATCAGTACTCAATAAAATGTACTAATCCTGCTTCTCCGGTCGCATCATTGGGAAAAACAATACATCCTGAATGGAAACCTGCCCGGTTAGCAACATGCATAAACGGTCGATACCAAAACCAATTCCACTGGTAGGCGGCATACCATATTCTAAAGCTCTCAAAAAGTCGTGATCAATAAACATGGCTTCATCATCGCCTCGTTCCATTAGTTTTACCTGCTCTTCAAAACGCTCTCTTTGTTCTATGGGGTCGTTAAGTTCACTATATGCATTGGCAATTTCTTTACCATTCACCATTAGTTCAAAACGCTCTACCAGCCCGGGTTTGCTGCGGTGCTTTTTAGTAAGCGGGCTCATCTCTACCGGGTAATCGGTTATAAAAGTGGGTTGTATAAAATGATGTTCGCATTTTTCGCCAAATATTTCATCTATCAATTTTCCTTTGCCCCATTTAGCATCGGCATGGATACCTAATTTACCACACACTTCTCTTATGCCTGCTTCATCCATTCCACTTATATCAAAACCGGTATGCTCTTGAATAGCTTCGTACATGCTAATACGTTTGTAAGGCGCTTTAAAACTAATTTCTTTTCCATCTATGTTCACTGTATGCGAACCATTGGTGGCAATAGCAGTAGTTTCCAGCAGTTGTTCAGTAGTGTCCATCATCCACTCGTAATCTTTATAGGCGGTGTAAAATTCCAGAACGGTAAACTCCGGATTGTGCGTACGGTCCATCCCTTCGTTGCGAAAGTTTCTGCTAAATTCATACACCCATTCAAAGCCGCCCACTATCAGCCTTTTTAAATACAACTCGTTTGCAATACGCATATACATGGGTACATCCAAAGCATTGTGATGTGTAACAAAAGGCCTGGCAGCAGCACCACCGGGAATACTTTGTAAAACAGGTGTATCCACTTCCAACGCACCACGGTCATTTAAAAATGTACGGATGGCATTTATCATTTTAGTACGTTTGATAAAGGTTTCCTTTACACCGGGATTTACAATTAAATCGGCATAACGCTGGCGATACCTAAACTCCGGGTCGGTTACTTCATCAAATGCTTCACCGTCTTTTTCTTTTACAATAGGTAAGGGGCGAAGCGATTTGGTAAGAATATCAAACGATTTTACATGGATAGATGTTTCGCCGGTTTTGGTAGTGAATACATATCCTTTCACACCAATAATATCACCAATATCGGTCAACTTTTTCCACACATTTTGAAACAATGATTTGTCTTCACCGGGGCAAATATCATCCTGCTTAATATAACATTGAATTTTTCCTACAGCATCCTGCAACACAAAAAAGTTTGCCTTGCCCATATCTCTCACACTCATTAGGCGGCCTGCAATACAAATGTCTTCAAACTGCGCCTTATTTTCTTCGCCTTTAAAATTTTCTTTTATATATGCCGATGTGCTGTTGACTGGGTACAATGCCGCCGGGTAAGCGTTAACGCCCAATTGGGTTAATTCAGCTAATTTTTCCCTGCGAATAATCTCTTGTTCCGATAGATGTTGAGTGTTCATATTTTTTTATTGGCTGCAAAAGTAATTCTTAAATGGCAGGCAAACAAAAGCAAAACACCTCTACAGTTCTTTTCAATATCTAATCGTGTTGGTTGGAGTTCCTTCATTCTTAGTTCCTCAATAATGTTACTTTTGCCGGTAAACATCGTCTATCTTTTTACACTATTTAAATCACCTATTATGCGTAAGTGCTTCATTATCCTTTTTTCTGCACTTTGCTTAGGACTTAGCTCCTGCGAAGTAATAAATCAATTACCCACTACCGGCGGTACATTAGGCGGCCTTACTGAGGCCAATGCCGCTGAGGGCATCAAAGCCGCATTAGACCAGGGCATTGGTAAATCGGTATTGCAGTTAAATACCGTAGATGGATTTTTTAAAGACGCTTTGTATAAAGTACTGCTACCACCCGATGCACAAAAATTAGTAAACACTTTTAGAACCATTGGGCTGGGAAACCTGGTAGATAAAGCCATCTTGCAAATTAACCGTGGTGCAGAAGATGCAGCCGGTTTTGCAAAACCCATATTTTTGGATGCTATCAAAAGCATGACTTTGCAAGATGCTATTGGCCTGGTAAAAAATGGCGATACCAGTGCCACACATTTTTTTAGAGTGAAAACCACCGACAAATTAGTGGCCGCATTTGAACCCGTAATTCAATCTTCTTTGCAAAAAGTGGATGCCACTAAATATTACGGCGAACTGGTAACCAAGTACAACAATTTTCCTACCACCCGAAAAAAGATAAACCCCGACTTAGCAAGTTATGTTACCGAAAGAGCAACCTATGCTTTGTTTGATTTAATTGCAAAAGAAGAGGTAAATATCCGTAGCAATATAGCAGCCCGAAGTACTGCTATTCTAGAGAAGGTTTTTGGAACCAAGTGGTAATATTTGTGGAATCAAAAAATGCTAAAGCTGCTTTTACGCCATTATCGTAAAGCAGCTTTTTTTCTTCCGGCTTCATGCGGCGTGGTTTCGATTCTATGTTGCCATAGCTCACATAAATGGTTCTGCCTTTTTCGTTTTCGAGGTTGGGATATTTGCGACTAAGTGTTTCTATCAATAGATTACTAAATGCAGCAAAGTATTCGTTTAAGTTTTGAGGATCGTAGGGTGGTATGCTAATAGAATTATTGTTAAGCGAATCTATCTGTTCGGGCCTTTCTAATTTAATGCCCAGTGTTTGTGGATTAAGCTTTGCATCGAAACAGTTTAATGGATTTACAGGGTCATTACAACTATCAAACATACCAATGGGATAATTGCAAAGCATACCACCATCTACAAAATAATTTATAGAACTTGCGCCATCTTTGGTTTCTATTTTTTCAAAACGATTGTTCAATGCCACAGGTTGAAAATAAAAAGGAATACCTGCGCTAATACGCACTGCCAATGCAATAGGCATTTTGGGCGATTGGCTCACCGAAAAAATTTGTAATTGTTGCCTGCTTAAATTGGTGCCGGTTACATAGAGGTCTTTGTAGGCGATATTTTTTTCTTTTAAAGCATGCAGCTCTTCAAAGCTAAGCAGAGGGTTTCCGGTTTTAAAAGCAACAATTTCCATTAACCATTCTTCAAATTTTTCGCCTTTATAAATGCCATAGTTTCTTTTTACTCTTTTGAATTTTCCCAGCGCTCCGCCTTTGCCATCGTTGAATTGCTGAACCGGCAGGCCAAACATTAGGCTGTCAATTTCATTTGCATTGTAACCTACAGCCAGCATCAACCCTGCAATAGCACCTGCCGAGGAGCCGGCCACGTTTTCAATTTTTTGTAAAATTCCTTTTTGTTGTAATACAGTAAATACTCCTGCATAAGCAAGCCCTCTAACGCCGCCGCCTTCCAATGCCAGGTTTTTATAAGTATAATTCACCTGTGCAAAACAAAAACCCGGTATTACGGCTAATAAAAATAAAAGATGTTTTTTCATTGGTTGTAAATCGTTTTCAAATTAGCGCAACTTTTTAAAAAGACCTACTTGTAGAATTATTGGTTGCTTGCTTTAACAAAATCTTACGGTAAGCTCATTAATCTTTTGCTGTAAAAAATATTCTCTTTTACAGAACGGCTGAAAAACCCGGTTCCACACTATTTATGAAAAAGCAAATTCTACTCTTTACCATTTCAATTTTTTCTTTAGGTGCTTACGCACAAACGCCCACAGTGGGTGTGGAAGCAGGTTATTCCTCATTTGGAATAAATGGGGAAGCCTCTAAAAATTTAAACAACCTAATTGATTTTGCCGATGGTATGTTGGCAACACAAAGCCGAAGTGGCTTTTATGCAGGATTGAATACAGCAATACCTATCAGCAAATCAGTAGTAGTGCAACCCGGTTTGTATTATGCACAAAAAGGGTATGAACTGCGTGGCAACTTTGCTGTAAAAGGCCTTGAATTTTTAGGTGCCAATGCAAGGGCTCGTTTACAAAACGATTACATTGATATTCCAGTGCTTATTAAAGCCAATGTTGCCGATGGATTACAGGTATATGGCGGCCCGCAAATTTCTTATCTGTCTTCTTCAAAACTAAAAATAAATGCAGGTGCCCTTGGCTTCGATTTATTCAGCCAAACCATTGATGCCAAAGAACAATTTAATCAATGGGATTTGGGATTGGTTGGTGGACTTGGGTACGAATTTAAAAATGGTTTCAACATCAATGCTTCTTATAACCACGGGTTGAGCCGGGTTGATGCCAATAAAAATGTAAAAGGCTACAACAATGGTTTTAAAGTAGGTATTGGCTTACGTTTCTAAAATATTATCCCTATGCAGCAAATGTAAAATTGCCTCTTCGGAGGCATTTTTTATATTGGATACAGTAATATTTATGTAGGCGGTATTTTTCCCATACATTTCAAGTATCAAAGAGGTTTTCTCTTTGCTTTTCACACTTCAAATATTCTCACTGTATTACAAGGATGACATTATTGAAACAGAACCATTCCTACTTTCATTTAGAGAACTTGTGAATTTCTTTGAAAAGCAATACAGAGAAACTTTTGAAAGAAGGGTTCGCCCAGGGACAAATGATTATTTAGCAGAAATACATTCAAGCACATCTTTCACATTTGCCAAAGCCGAAACGATAATTATGGCTTCTGCCATTTTGTTACATACATGGGATGATACGTTCGACAAGACATTACAAACAAGGGATGACCATTATTTAAACAGAGTTCTCTTTAGTTTGATGGGAAAATGTGACGGCTATAAAACTCATATTTCAAGCGCTTCAAATTTCTTTACAGAGTATTTTAATTACTTGAGTGACTAGATTGACAACACAAAAATTGGCACAGGGCAGTAGATTTTTTAATCCCAATGCAAGGCAATTTTCACACAATTTCTTCCTTATTTTTTGTAGATTGTGGAGTGAAAAAAATAAAGAAAATTGCACTGGGTTTCATTATTGACAGGCTTACAAACTCAATACAAAATACAATTTCAGGAGATAGCTTTCAAACTGAAATTTCTTTGTTCACTAATTCAGACGTAAAGCTAATAACGAAGAAAAGCGGTTGGCAATTTAACTGGAAAACAGAATTGGTAAATAATTCAAAGGAGGTTTACAAATTGACCATTGTGAATAATCCTGATATTATTCAAGGGCTTATTAGCTTGACAATTCGCCCAGACCATATTTTGATGGACTTGGTAGAAAGTGCTCCTTTCAACATTGGTAGAAACAAAATATATGAAGGAGTTGCAGGAAACCTTGTTGCTTATGCCTGTAAATTATCATTTCAATATGGCTTTGACGGCTTCGTTTCTTTTACAGCTAAAACAAGGCTAATTGAGCATTATGAAAAAACATTGGGTGCTTATCATTTCGGTGGACACAGAATGATTATACCAACCGCATCAGCAGAAATATTAGTTAACAAGTATTTTAAAAGTTAAAACATGGGACACATAAAAGAACCTAAAGGCGTTGACTTTATTATCAAAAGTGAGCCACTGACAGACGAAGAGCAGGCAGCTATAAGTGAGTTCATTAAAAATTATAAAATGAAACAATCAAAGAAGAAAGTAATTATTGCTAAGAAGTCTGTCTCCAATACTAAAAGAAAGAGAGTTCTTGAATAAAAACTACCGCCAACATAAGTAACCAAAATGCAGGCTGTTGTAAGCCGTTTTTCAACTTTTGTAACTCTATTGGGCGGTTAATACGGCTTGGTTTATCTATTTAGCTATGTGCATGTCTTCATCTGTTTTATCTTTATTCAGCAGTTAGCCTGGGCCGACGAAATTCTAATCCCTGCATTTTGACAATACATACTTGAAAGTGAAAATTAAAAAAGATAAAAGGAATCATTTTTTGGTTGGGCTTTTAATAGGCCTACTGCTCCCAATTGGGTTGAATGGGGTATTTGAATTTCCACTCTTGTATAATATTTTACTCTCTTCCATTTTGCTGCTGCTGATTAGTTATGGCTTTGAACTTTTTTCTTTAATTACCGGCTGGGGGCATCACGACTTGATGGATGCAGTAGCCACTGCCGCCGGTGGCGCTATTAGCATTGCTGTTTCGGCAATACTTGTAAACTATATGTAAACTTTTGCACAACCCCTTTTTTCGGTTTAAAAAAACTTTACTTTCGGGGAATTATAAATTATTATAATGATGAGAGTGTTCCTGCTGTGCATTGCCATGATGTATCATGTAGCAAATGCACAATCTATTAGCCAAAAATTGGCTATTGCACAAGCGCAATTAGTAAATATTGATGAGCAAAGGCAACAAGCTGTTGAAAATATTGAAACATTGAAGCTGCAAAGAATTCAACAATCCTTAAAAGATATTGGCCTTCCCTCATTGCAGACTGGCGACGAATTGGTGAATCATGAAGCAATGAGTTTGGCTTATGTTAAAGCATACAAACAGGCAAGATGGGTAGCACATATTATTTTACCCGACGTAATTCAGGGCACCGTTTTTAGAACAAACGATTTTAGGGTAGATAGCAAAGTGAAATCGGGTACTGCGGAAGAAGCAGATTTTTTTATAAAAAAATTAAAACCCGATAGCAGTTTTGAATACGATGCATTTGGTTTCGATAGAGGACACCTGGCACCTTCGGCAGATTTCAGGTGGAGCAAAAAGGCTTTAAGCGAATCTTATTTATACAGTAATATTAGCCCTCAGTTAGCAGAGTTTAACAGGGAGTCCTGGGGCGATTTGGAAGATGCTATTCGGGGATACCTTTACAGCCATCCCAAAACAGAACTGTATGTGGTTACAGGCCCCATTTTAAAACAAGGCCTACCCGTAATTGAACGAGGCAAAAACAAAGTTCCCATACCCGAAGAGTTTTTTAAAGTAGTGATAGATCCTTTAAACAAAAAGGGCATTGCTTTTTTAATGCCGAACAAAAAAAATACAGCAGCATTAAAAACATTTGCAACCAGCATTAATGAAATAGAAAAATTGACCGGGTTAGATTTTTTTAATAAACTACCTGCAGCCACCCAGGAGCAAATGGAAAGTTTAACGGATGCCACAGCATGGTTACCGGTATCAAGCGCAACGGATGTGGAGCCATTGCCTCAGGATAAAATGGAACGCAATTATTTTAATACTACCGTTGCAAAACAATGGGTTGGCCAAAACCAGGATGTGCATGTATGCGGTACAGTAGTAGGCGCAAGGCTTAGCCGGGCCGGCAATGTGTTGATTAATTTGGATAAACAATTTCCCAACCAGGTGTTTACTGTGTTTGTAAAAAAAGAGCACATTGTAAACTTTAATTACAACCTTACCGATGTTTTAAAAAACAAAATAATTTGCGTAAAAGGCAAAGTAATTAACCAGGGCGGCACAGCCACTATGTATATTCAAAGTCAAAACGATTTGAGTATTCAATAACCGCTTCTCCCACTTTTGAAGTATTGTTTTTTTACTTTATTATTCTTTTCTTGAGTATTGTAATTGCATTAATACAATAGCATTACTGCATGGCATTCCCGCAACATCATCCTATTCCAGGTAACAATTTAAATCTGTTGCTATGGCATACGATAGAGAACCTCGATACCTGCATCCGTATATAGCAGGAAGGTTGATAAAAATACTGGAAGCTATTAATACAAAACTTCCGGCAGGCTGTAAAGCAAAAATGGTTTCTGCGCACCGCACCCCCAACGATCAATTCAATTTATTTAAACAAGGGCGATTGTTTAGAAATGGTAGCTGGGTAAAAGTGGGCCCGGTGGTTACCCACTTAGATGGATTTGTAAAAGTTTCCCGCCATAATAACCTTCCCTGTACAGCATTTGATGTGGGCATTTTTGAAAACAAAGCTTATTTGGGCGATAGTCCGCTTTATAAACATGTAAAAGAGGGTACAAAGTTTGGCCTCGACTGGGGCGGCAACTGGAGCCGCTTTAAAGACTATCCACATTTGGAAATGCCCAATAATCTTTTTTTTAAAAACAGTTTACAAAAAGACCAGGGCATTCTTTGGCAATATTATTTGCAAATGGCCGGGGCTTATACCGGAGCTATGGACGGCATTTTTGGAACAAAATCGGGGCAAGCTTTAAAGTTGGTTACCGGCATTGACGAAAGAAATATGCAGGCATGGGATATACTTTATAACAAGTTTGGAAAATTGGATAAAAAATATGAGTAAATAAAAACAAGATGAAGTCAGTTTATTTTTTAGGAGCAGGGTCGAGCAAAAATTTTGGGTATCCACTCACCAACGATATTATGCCCGAAATAATTTTGGCGCTTAAAGACAATAGTTTGTTTTTTCATTCATCGGCTAAAACCCAAAATGCCCACTCCGATCATTCTCAATTGCTTGAATATTTTTATCAATTGTATCCCGGATTAAATAATGTAGATGTTGTTAAGGAAAAAAACCGGATACCCAACATAACCGAAGTGCTTTCAATGGTTGATCATTGTAGCTTTTACAATATTCCTCCTCATCCCAATTTAAGCGATCAAAACCTGGAACAATTCAGGCAGTTACTCAACAGGGCAATTGGTGAACTGATGCTTAACTACGAGGAAAAGCCTTATACAAATGTTGAAAGAAACTTATTGAATAGCTTTATTTCGCCCATTCGTAAAAGCCGAACTGCAAATGATAGCCTCACTTTTATTACTACCAATTACGATTTGATAATTGACAACGAAATACAAAACGAATTTTTGATTGATAAAGTTGATTACGGCATTACTTATAGAAATGTATTTGATAGCAATATTGTAACAACCCCATCTAACAGTGCAGTAAAATATTATAAACTGCATGGCTCTTTAAATTGGCTTCAGTGCAGCTTATGCGGCTACTTCTATATTAATCCCTACGGTTGTATTATTCACCAGGCATTTAAAAATGAAACCGACAATGAAAACACCTGTATATGCAGCGATCATTTAAGATTAAAAACGGTATTGGTTTCTCCTTCGCTTGTAAGAGATATAAGAGACAGCAATCTTTTACAAATATGGCGTTCGGCACTGGAATCTATTAGAGTGGCCGATAAGTTGGTTTTTATTGGGTACTCTTTGCCGTCCGAAGACCTGGCCATTAAATCAATTATTATGCGGGGTATTAACGGAAGAAAAAGTTCACAGAAACTGGAAATTGATATTGTTCAAATGGGCGATGCAGCTAAAAATAATTACTTCAACCTGTTTGGCAACGGTATTAATTATTACGGCAATGGGCTAGAGGAATATTTGCAAACAAATAATATAGCTTAACAAAATTGTATTATTCATTCAGCTTTATAAAACCTATTCACATGAAATGAGACATAAAAATTTGGAGGTAATTTATAACAACCACCAATGAAAATTTTATGTTGAATACTATCCACGACTTTGGTGGGACAAGTTGTGGCTTAAAACAATAAAAAATATACACATGAAAAATTTAATTTTTATTCTGCTGCTAATTACATCTTGTGCCAAAATTCCTACCCAATCGGTTGATTTAAGCAATGCACTTAAACAGGAAGCCAACCGTATGCATCAAATGAATATTGCGCTGGTAGATTATGTATTCAATGAAAAGAAACACATGGTAAATGAGTTTATAGCCAATGAATACGCACCTGCCTTTGTTCAAAATTTTATAAAATTACTGCCGCCCGATACCGATGTAAAAAGAGAAATGCCGGAGATTATTGCTGCTATTAATCCAAAAATTGACGACCGAAGAGATTCTTTGTTATCGGTTTTGCAAGTGCAAAAAAATGCCATTGTAAAACAATTGAATACCGATTACCAGGCATTTGACCAGGCATTTGTAGCACTGCAAAATATGCTGGCATCTGCGGCAAAACTCAATGCAACAAGAACCTCCATATATGATGATGTTAAAAATTTAAGTGGAAATAAAATAAACCTTTCTGCCATTAATACCTTGCTCGATAATTTTATTACAGGTGCAGGCTCTGTGGGAGAAAAGGCAACAATACTTAGCAGTAGCATTCAATTACTTTTAAACCCATAACATTATGCCAAACAAATTTGATAAACTGGCCAATGAGGCACAAGCCATTACCGATGCACAGTTCCGGGAAAGATTTTCGAGCCTGACTACTTTAAATGAAACCGAAATTACAAAAGTGCTCAAAAGCTCCGGCATAAGTAAGGAGAACCTTGCTTTACTGTTGCTCGAAATAAAAAATGCAACCGAATACAATAATAAAACCACCCAATCTATTCTTAATATTCAAAACGGAGTGGGTGCATTAATGGCCATTGTAAAAAAATTGCTGTTGTAATTTTTGAAGTTATGGGTTGAATAATTGAATAAGAATTGCCAACATGTCAAGAGATGGTAGCTGCATTGCTAAAATACATCTTAAGGATGTGGCGATTGAGTTATTTCGGTTTACAACTATTAGCCCCATAGATGATAATACCGATGTTAGCGGTTCGGCTTTCTTGCTCTTTAATCCGATGTCATCTTTATAGTTTTCAACCACCTCTCAACTAATTTTTCCCAATCTGCTATTGGAAGTTTATTCCAATTAGGATTGTCAAGTATAGTTCTATTCAAACCAAAAGCATGTCCGCCCTCTGCATAAATATGATATTCGGCATGTACCTTGGCTTTTTGAAGAGCCATATAGTAAACTAAAGAGTTTTCTATTGGGTCTATGGGGTCATTTCCTGCTTGTAAAATAAATGTTGGTGGAGTATTACTGTCAACAGGAATTTTCTTGTTGAGTTCGTAAGGATTGCGTGAATGATTAGTCAAATGGCCTGGGAAAAAAACTATTCCGAAGTCTGGTCGGCAAACGGTATTGTCTATTTCATCGGTTTTGGCATATACTTTTTTTCTATAGTTTGTGCTTATGTCTGCAACTAAATGACCACCTGCTGAAAAACCCATTACTCCAATTTTATTTGGGTTAATATTCCATGCCTTGGCTCTTGAACGAACTAGACTCATTGCTCTTTGTGCGTCTTGTAAAGCAAGAGGTTTTACTGGTTCTTTTTCGCAATGGCAATCCTTGTAATAATGTGGTCCTGAATCAGGAACTCTATATTTTAATAATATTCCGGTAACGCCAATTGAAGCTAACCATTCACAAATTTCAGCACCCTCTAAGTCAACAGCAACTTTAGTATATCCTCCTCCCGGAAATATAATAATAGCAGCACCACTATTGTTTTTTGTTGGTGAAAATATTTTTATAGTTGGATTAGAAACATTCTTTGCAATTCCATCAACAATAGTTTCTTCGCCTGTGATTAGTGCAGAGTCTGGAATTCTCTTTGTCCAAATGGGTATTTCATTGGTTACGGAGAAGCTTTTGCTGTTTGCCGAATTGTTTTTGGTTACTTGAGATTGTTGCTTTTTTTGATTACAAGAAGTATAACTTAATACAAGTGATGCAAACAATATATTTCGTAAGGCCGGTTTCATTTATTTTGATTGTTTCATTTCGTACAAGCTGTCCAATAAGCAGACCGCTAACTAAATTTTTCAACTTTGATAGTGGCTAATAAAAAGTATGTTGGCAAAGCCGTATTATTTATTAATCACTTTTTTTACCTTTTCATCCTTATTCCTCAAATCAATACCACCTTCCATAACCGATTTTAGATTGGTTAAATAAAACGTCCAACCCTCGCCACAACCAACATGGTACATGGTTTTACTTTCTTCATCTATAGGAATATTGTATTGATGAAGGCTTACCCGCCACTCGTTTCCCTCGGCATGCAAACTTATCTTTATATTCATATTATTTTTACCGTTTGCATTAAAAGTAAACTCAAATACATCTATGCCGTTGGCTTGAAGCACTTGTCCACTTTCAACAGTATCATCGCTCCATCCCCACCAAAGCCATCTATATTGAATGCCCGAACTTGCACATTCGTTTGCTTCCAAAAAATTGCCTTGCCCGGTTTTATACTCACATTGTCGCAAAAACCATTGCTCCATGCCTTGCCTGCTGGCAAATGCATGATATAGCTTTTCTTTGGTTGTTTTTACGGTAATACTCTTAGTAAATTGAGTCCAGTCGTAAGCCATCGTTGTGTGTTTTAAGCAATTGAATGAAGGCCAATTCTGTTTCCCTCGGTATCCATTATTACTGCCATGTATCCATATTCGGGGCTAATTTCCATTTTTGGCACCATGATGGTTCCGCCTGCATTTACCACCCTGTTTAGAATATTTTGCAAATCGGGATTGCCATTCAAATAAATCAAGGACCCATCGGTAGCCGATGGTTTATGAAATCCACCACTATCTACTACAGCGCCGCCTACGCCATTTTCCATATCGGTAATGGCAAACATGCGCATTTTAATATTGTCCATATCCATTGGGATAAGTTTGGTTTCAAAAATGGCTTCGTAAAAATTGGTTGCTCGTTCAAGATTAGTGGCCGGTATTTCGAACCAACTAATTGCATTTTTAAAAGACATGGCTATAATGTTTATGATGAATATTGAAGTTCTAAAACAAAACCCAAAAATGCAAACCACTTATAGAAATTTGTCCATAAAAAAACGGTGGGGTAAACAGTTTTTTTTATTCGCTATTATTTCCAATTAAAAAATTCATCCACATCTTTTTTAAACTGAATGAGCGAAGGCTTGTGGATATAATACATGTGCCCCGATTCGTAGAAATAAAATTTTATATTTTTTCGAGCCTCCGGCCTTAAAAACATGTGTTCTATATCGTATTGTGCTATAAAGTATGGTGTGGCAAAATCGTAATAGCCGCAACCCACATATACTTTCAGGTGTGGATTTTTAGCCATTGCATCTCTTAAGCTTTCGGCAACATTTAAAAATTGATTTTGCACATTACTGTAATTCCATGGATAAACCGAGCCAAAAATATCGTAGCCTTTTTCTTCTTTAAAGTTTAACTCCTTTTGAAAATAATCGTTAATGGCCGATGTAAAGGGAGCATCAATATTACTAAAAGAAGGGTCGAAGCTTACAAACTCCCCGGCATCGTCCAAATCTCTTCCGGTGAAGCGTGCATCTAAGCGGCCAATGGTTAAGCCATCATCCCGTCGCAACTCTTTGTAAAAACGATTTTCATCTACCCTTAAATTTGATTTTAAAAAATATTCTTTACCGATGCCACTGTAATAGCTCAGTTTTTCGGCAATTCTATTTTTTTCAGCATCTGTTAACCAACCTCCTTTTATTAAGGCAGAAGCATATTCACCCAATGCGAATTGCTCACTTTCTTTAAGTGCTTTTTTTAAATCGGTTTGCAACTCCGGCGACAGTTTTTTGTGGTACCATGCCGCAGCGGTGTACGAGGGTAAATACAATGCTCTGGGTAAGTCGTTGCCGGGATAATAATCGTTGGTGCCAAAATTTAAAATGGCAGAAATTAAAAATATTCCATTTAAGTAAATGCGGTGCCTGTCTTGTAAAAATTTTGAAAGGCCTGCAGCCCTTGTGGTGCCATAGCTTTCGCCTGCTAAATATTTAGGGGAACTCCACCTTTCGTACCTCGATAAAAAATGACGAATAAATGATCCCATGGAAGAAATATCTTCATTGTAACCATGAAAGTTTTTAGGGCTTTCGCCTCCGGCT
The DNA here is from genome assembly GCA_002352045.1 of Chitinophagaceae bacterium UBA2793. Classification (GTDB taxonomy): domain Bacteria; phylum Bacteroidota; class Bacteroidia; order Chitinophagales; family Chitinophagaceae; genus Ferruginibacter. The sequence goes on from DEHT01000083.1 coordinate 19,655, forward strand.
GCACGGCTAAAGCCGGTTGAAACAGGATCAATAAAAACCAAATCGGTTTTATCTATCCAGCTATATTCATTTGGAATTACTTTATAAGGAGGTGCGGTAGCTGCTCCCATATCGTCCAGCAAAACCCTGCGTGGCCCAAGGCCACCCAAATGCAACCACACAGATGATGAGCCGGGCCCACCATTAAATGTAAAGCATACAGGCCTTTTGGATGCATCTTCGCCATCTTTTTTATAATAAGTAAAAAATACTTTTGCCGTTAACTTGCCGGTATCGTTTTTTAAATCAAGATAACCGGTGTAAGCGGTATAATCAATTTTAATTCCACTTACCGTTACACTGGCTTTAGTAATTACGGCTTGTACACCGGCAGGATGTAGGTCTTTGTAGATTTCTTTTTGAGCAATAGCGTTCAATGAAATAAACAAAAGAAGAAGACAAAAGAATAAATTTTTCATGTAGTATATTTTAGTGCGTTGATGCAGTTGAACAGGAAAAAATTTGAAAGTAAAAGAACCAATTTAATAAAAATAAACCGCTTCCGAATGGCAGCTTAAAAAAGTTTACCTAACGAAATACCGGCAAAAGGTAAAAGCTCAGCTTTGGTAATAACCGGCATTGCACTAATACGCCACATAATTTTTTTTGAAATATGGTTTCTGTAACCCACCGATGGAATAAAGCTGATGCTATATTTATTGCTTGGAGGATTCCTTGTTTCTATAAAGGAATACAATTCAACTACGCTCACACCCGAATAAGTAATGCCTGCGCCAAAATCCCAGTATTCGCCCGGATTGGTTTTTAAAAGATAATGCAAAGAAACCGGCACTGTAACGGCTTTGTTTTTTAAACCATACATGCCAATGCCGCATCGGATGGCAAAATAGGGTTTAAGCGGTAGCGATTTTTCAAAATTTACAGAACCTAAAAATCCATTGCCCAGCAGTTCGGCATAAACTACATTTTGCCTGCGTTTCTGTGCATCACAGGTTAAGCAGCAAATGGCGAAACAAAAAATTAGGACTCTCTTCATTATTCAACAATGGTTCTAAAGGTAAGGTTGATTCTTGGCTTTAAAACTGTTTTGGTGGGTGGAAGGCGATGCAGCCAATTGGCCTGGGTGGTTCCTTTCATTAGCAACAGGCTACCATGTTGCAATAATATGTTGCGCTTTTCTCCAGTTTCTTTGTGTTTAAATGCAAATTTTCGTTCGGCACCAAAACTAAGCGAAGCAATGGCCCCGTTTTTCTTGAGGTCTTTTTCTCCATCGCTATGCCAGGCCATACCTTCTTCCCCGGAATGATACAAATTGAGCAGGCAGGAATTGTAACTTTCTCCCGTGTTTTCTTCAGTTATTTTTTTTAGCTGCAACAATGTATCCGTCCAGGCTAATGCATATTTGCTTCTTTTGCTGTAGGTATATTCAAATGGCCGGTCGCCATACCAGGCAACTTTTCTTTTTGTAATTATAAGTTTGCCCATTATAAATGCCTCGTCGTTTTTCCATTCAATATTAGTCATGAGCGCTTCATAAAACCGGTTAGCTTCTGTGGAAGTAAATATTTTACCATAATAAATTACTTCCCCATCGAATGGAAGCAGGTTAACTCGTTCGGATGATATGGTAGAAAACAGATCGGCCATTTTTTTGCTATTTCACAATTAAAATAAAAATGCCGCATAAAGGTAGCGGCATTTAAATAGAGTTTTTATTGAACTTTTATTTTTCTAAAATGGTTTTTAATTTATCTAAACCAAATTGAATGTCTTTACCCATCATCATGTCCATAAAGGGATTCATTACATTAAACGGATATTTGCTATCGCCATACATCACCCATTTTACTTTGGTGGATGCCGGGCCTACTGAATCGGTAGAGATATAGGCATTCATTGATGATTCCATTGGCTCTTTAAACCTTAGTTTGTATTCAATTTTTTCACCTTCTTTTATTTCAACAATTTCCTGCTCTCCCTCGCCCACATCTTTATTTCCTTTCCAGGCCGAAATAAAACCTACCGTTCCATCGGTACCGGTATATGTTTTTTGCATAGCTGTATCGAGTGTGGCCCAATAGCTAAACTTGTCCTGGTTTTTAAGAGGAAGAATAAAGTTGAAAACTTCTGTTTTGGGTTTGTTGATGGTAACTTCTTTTTCCAGCTTATAACTTTTGTTTATTATTAAGCCGGCAAGTAAAATTACAATTAGGATAATGAGAACTGTGTAAAGAATAAATTTTAGGAAACGCATGGCTATATAATTTTGTTTAACAAGTAAGGTATAAAAAAACGAAGACATTAAATGCCTCCGTTTTAGTAATTTATTTTCAAACAATTTTTTACCAGCCCAACACCCATGCAAATATGAGTGGCGCCACAATAGTTGCATCACTCTCCACAATAAATTTGGGTGTATGAATATCTAATTTGCCCCAGGTAATTTTTTCGTTTGGCACTGCGCCGCTATAAGAGCCAAAGGATGTGGTAGAATCGCTTATTTGGCAGAAATAGCTCCAAAACGGAACATCGTGCCATTCCAAATCCTGGTACATCATAGGTACAACGCATATTGGGAAATCACCTGCAATGCCACCACCAATTTGGAAAAAGCCTACTCCTTTTCCGCTCGAATTGTTGCGGTACCAATCGGCCAGCCACACCATGTATTCAATGCCGCTCTTCACTGTACTTGCTTTTAGCTCGCCTTTAATAACGTAGCTGGCAAAAATATTTCCGGTGGTACTATCTTCCCAACCCGGGCAAACTATAGGAATATTTTTTTGCGCTGCAGCTACTATCCAACTGTTTTTAGGGTCTATTTCGTAATACTGTTCCAACTCGCCACTCAAAACGGTTTTGTACAAAAACTCATGCGGAAAATATCTTTCGCCTTTGGCTTCTGCATCGTTCCATTGTTTTACTAAATGTTTTTGTAAACGACGAAAAGCTTCTTCTTCGGGTATGCAGGTATCCGTTACCCGGTTGTAATGATTTTCCAGCAAATCCCACTCATCCTGGGGCGTAAGGTCTCTGTAGTTGGGTACACGCTTGTATTTGGTATGCGCTACTAAGTTCATTACATCTTCCTCTAAGTTGGCGCCGGTACAGCTTATAATAGCCACTTTATCTTGACGAATCATCTCTGCAAGGCTAAGGCCTAGTTCTGCAGTACTCATGGCACCCGCTAAGGTTACCATCATTTTGCCACCTTCTTCCAGGTGAGTTACATATCCTTTGGCTGCATCCATTAATGCGGCTGCATTAAAGTGGCGGTAGTGGTGTTCAATAAAATTTGAAACAGGTCCTTTGCTCATTATTATAAAATTTTTAGACGGCAAAAGTAATTTTTTTTATCTACTCTTCTATGGTATTTCTATTAAACTTTATGAATGAATTGCTACATAAAAATGTACTCAAATACTTCTGCATCTTAACTTTGGATATTTAAAGCAGCACAGGTATTATGAAACAACTATTTTATTTATCGTTATTATTATTTTTTTCAATTAATGGTTTTTGCCAGGCTCAAAAATATGTAGGCATTTGGGAAGGAGATTTGGATGCAGGTGTTCAAACACTCAGGCTTGTTTTCAATATTTCAAATAAAGAAGATGGTTCCCTTCTTTTAAAAATGCAGTCGCCGCAGCAGTCGGCCATGCAATTACCTGCCGATACCGTTTATACTACCGAAAGCAATAGCATATTTATGCAAATGAAAAAAATTGGAATTAGTTTTAGTGGAAAACTACTGAACGATTCTGTTTTGGTTGGTGAGTTTTTTCAGGGCAAACCATTTCCATTGCAATTAAAAAAAGTAGAAAAGGCTTCGGCTATTGTAAAACCAAAACGGCCTCAAACCCCCAAGCCTCCTTTTAATTACATTAGTAGGGATGTAAATTTTACTAATAAAGATAAAAGCATTCAATATGCCGGCACACTTACCATTCCCGATACGGTTGCTGCTTCAAAATTTGCTGCGGTTATTTTAATAAGTGGCAGTGGTCCGCAAGACAGGGATGAAACTATACTTGGCCACAAACCTTTTGCAGTAATTGCCAACCATCTTACAAATAACGGTATTGCCGTTTTAAGGATTGATGACAGAGGAGTAGGTAAAACCACAGGAAATCATTCATCGGCAACCAGTGCCGATTTTGCAGATGATAAAGAAGCAGCTCTTAATTATCTGCAAACGCTTAAATGGATTGATAAAAAACGAATTGGGTTAATAGGACATAGTGAAGGTGGAATGATAGCCCCTTTGCTGGCATCAAAACGAAAAGATATTAAAGCAATTGTATTATTGGCTGGCCCTGGTGTAAGCGGCCTCAATTTATTGACAGAACAAAACGTGGCTATTCTTAAATCGGGCGGAATGAGTGCCGGTGTTGCCGAAGCTTATGGCACAATGTTTAAAAAATTGAATCAATCTGTTCTTCAATCAAAAGATACCACTATTGCTTTGCAGCAAGCCATTAAAGTATTAAACAAATGGGATGTGGCCGATTCGGTTAAAGATATTTTTAAGGTTGCAACGGCCAATGAAAAAGAAGTTTTTGCAGCTACCATGGTTAGCCAGTTGTATAACAACTGGTTTAGGTATTTTTTAAATTACAATCCTGCTCCTGCATTAAAAAAACTATCCTGTAATGTATTGGCTTTAAATGGCAGCAAAGATGTGCAGGTATTGCCTGCATCTAATTTGGCAGGTATTAAATCCGCTTTAAAAAAGAGTAAATCAAAAAACTATGAGATTAAAGAAGTAGTGGGTCTAAACCATTTGTTTCAAACATGCTCTACCTGTACTATTGATGAGTATGAAAAACTGGAAGAAAGCTTTTCGCCACAAGTTTTGGACATGATGGCCAACTGGCTAAAAAAATATTTATAAAAAACAGGCGGCTGCTTCATGGCTTATGAAACAACCGCCGTTTTTATTAGCGTCTATACTTCTACGCTTCCAACCAACACTTTCTTTTTAATATTTTTGAATACGCTAATGTTTCCTTCACTATCGCATTTCAAAATTTTTGAACCCTTGCTGTTGCTTACAGTCAGGTAAAAATAAGTTTCATCATTCATGGTAATTTCACTTACCTCGGATTGAATGTTATAATCTTTATACCTTTCATACAAAGCATTCCTGGTAGCTTCAGTCAAATCGTCGATGCTTAATTTTTTACCGGTTGCAATCAACTCTCCATCGGTATTGTAGGATGCGGTTAATTGTTTGCCGGCCTCGGTAAAATAAGCAAAATAAATACCCTTGTTCTCTCTCCAGGATACGTCTTTGTTTTTGCCGTAGCTTTCCTTAAAGGCGTCTTTAATAAGCACATTTACCTTTTCGGATTTTACTGCTTTTGAATTGGAAGAATTAAATAGAGCGATTGGCTCAAATTCTGGTGTGGGGTCTGTTGCTGTGGCTGTAAAAAATAACGCCAGTGCAGCAACCATTGCTGTTAACTTTTTCATTGTAACTATACTTTAATTGTTTAAAAATTGTTGCAGGTACTTTACCTCCTGCAATCATGGCAACACAAAAGTAGAACGGCTTTTGATTATTGGCAAGTAGAAAAGGATATAGGGTTGTTTTTTTTAGAATAACAAAGCGACTTGTATTGAAATGACTTTTTTTTACAAAATGAAAATAGCTTTAAACCCTTTGTGGTACTGTGTTTAAAAACTTGTCTTAATAAAATTATAAATTATGCTGTTGCTTTGTTAAAAAACATTAATGGCAATCGAGTGTATTAAAACCTATCTTTAAACAATGAACTACCTGGCACATGCATACCTGTCTTTTAATGAGCCGGAACTACTGTTGGGCAATATGGTGAGCGATTATGTAAAGGGAAAAAAACAATTTGATTTTCCCAAAAGAATGCAGGCGGGTATTCGCCTACACAGAGCCATCGATGAATTTACCGATACCCACCCGGCAACTAAAAATATAGCATCCCTGTTTAAACCATATTACCGATTGTATAGTGGGGCTTTTGCCGATATTGTGTACGACTATTTTTTGGCGAACGATTCCCAGGTGTTTTCTTCTCCGCAAAAACTTTTGGATTTCACACAACATACATACGAACTGCTTGCTCAAAACAGTAGTTGGTTTCCGGCTTCATTTGCCGGCATGTTTCCTTACATGCGAACCCAAAACTGGTTATACAACTATCAGTTCGATTGGGGAATACAAAGAAGCTTCAATGGGCTTGTACGCAGAGCTACCTATTTGCCCGAAAGCGATAAGGCATTTGAACTTTTTTTACACAACAAAGTCTTCCTAAGGGATCAATACCAATATTTTTTTGGTTCTGTTAAAATATTTGCCGCTGATACCATGCAGCAATTGTTGAAACATTGATTCGATTATCTTTGAAAAAAATTGAAAAAATGAAAAAGCCATTCTGTATAGTATTTGCCCTTTTAACGCTGGCTCTATGTACAAATGCTCAATTAAAATTTCCCGAAACCGATAAATCGCCTTTGGACGAATGTTATTTTCCCAGTAATTATCCGTTGCTTAAAATACAAGGTAAAACTACCGAGCCATTGCATGCAAGAATTATTTATAGTCGTCCGCAAAAAAGCAACCGGGTAGTATTTGGAGAATTAATTGAGTATAATAAAATATGGAGGCTTGGAGCCAATGAGGCCACCGAAATAGAGTTTTTTAAGAATGTAAAAATTGGTGGAAGTATCGTTAAAAAAGGCCGATATACTATGTACTGCATACCTTCCGAAGCTAATTGGACGCTCATTATAAATAAGGAAACAGATGTTTGGGGAGCATTTGTGTACAATGAAAAGAAAGATGTAGTAAGAGTAAGTGTCCCTGCAGTAAAAACAACCGAAGTGGTAGAATCTTTCTCTATGTTGTTCGACAAAACCAAAACAGGATGTAATTTAGTTATAGCCTGGGACAATGTAAAAGCATCGTTGCCCATTTCGATGTAAAAATAACTTATGAACCAAAGTAAATATAACTGCTTTACTGCTGTGGTTGCATGCTGCTTTCTAATTGTATTACAAGCATGCAAGCAAAACAACAACAGTAAAATTGAATCTGCAATTAAGGATACTGTTACTACCACAGTTGCTGTAACTAACAATCCGTATAAACTGGTTGACCAATCGCCATTAGATATTATATATTGCCCCGATGAATTCCCGCAAAAAAAAATGAAGGGAGAATTGGTAGGAGATCCTATCGCAAGAATTATTTACAGCAGGCCTCATAAAAAAGGAAGAACCATTTTTAGTAACGATTCACTTAGCCTTTGCCCCTATGGTAAGCCTTGGAGGCTGGGGGCCAATGAAGCAACGGAGGTAGAATTATTTCGCCCTGTACTTGTAAATGGAAAAAATGTACCCGCAGGAAGATATGTACTTTACTGTATTCCTTATGTTGATAGATGGGATATTGTTTTTAATTCAAACCTTCATAGCTGGGGCCTCGATATCAATAAAGCAAAAGATGTTTTAAAAATAGAAGTACCGGTTCTGCTTTCCGAACCATCAGTAGAAGATTTTACCATGATGTTTTTGGAAACAGCAGTAGGTGCAGATTTAATGATGACATGGGATAATGTAAAAGTATTATTGTCTTTTACCTTTTCAAAATAGTTTCCCCTACCTTTATCTCATGTGTGGAATCGCAGGAATAATCGCTCAAAATCCAAATTATATTCAACCGGTTTTTCTGGAAAGAATGTGCGAAGCATTGGCGCATAGAGGCCCCGATGGAAAAGGAATATGGCAGAATTATGGCAATAATGTTGGCTTTGCACACCGCAGGCTGGCTATTATTGACCTGAGTAATGCAGCGGCTCAACCCATGCATTATTTAGAAAGATATACCATTGTGTTCAATGGCGAAATTTACAATTACATTGAAATTAAAGACGATCTTAAAAAATCGGGATACAGTTTTAAATCAGACAGCGATACCGAAGTAATAATGGCCGCTTATGATTTCTATGGCGAAAAATGTGTGCATTATTTTGACGGTATGTTTGCTTTTGCAATCTGGGACGAAAAAGAAAAAAAAATATTTGCAGCAAGAGATCGTTTTGGAGAAAAACCTTTTTACTATTATAGTTCAAACGAGTTTTTTGCCTTTGCAAGCGAAATGAAAGCATTGTGGGCCGTAGGGGTTCCAAAGGAAAACGAAAACAGAATGCTGCTGAATTACCTGGTGCTTGGCAATGTGCAAAATCCTGCCGACAAAGCTCAAACATTTTTTAAGAATATTTACTCCTTACTTCCGGCTCATTACCTGCAGTTAAGTGCAATCAACGGCGATTTTTCTATAACCCAATACTGGAAGCTCGATAAACAAAATCAAAAACCCGATACCAATAAAAATTACATTGATAATTTTATGCAGTTGCTACTACAATCTATTAACCGTAGGCTTAGAAGCGACGTACAGGTTGGTAGTAGTCTAAGTGGAGGCCTGGATAGTAGCAGCATTGTAGCATTAGTAAGCAGGTTGTTGGGCGATAAAAAAACCTCTGAAACTTTTAAAACCTACTCTGCCATTTTTCCGGGTTTTGAAAAAAGCGAAGAGGCGTATATTAAATTAATTACAGACAAATATTCATTAAAGAATTATACCGTTACACCTACGGCCGAAGGGTTAATAACAGATTTCGAAAAAATTTGTTTTTACCAGGAAGAACCATTTCCATCTTCAAGCATGTATGCACAGTACAAAGTAATGGAGTTGGCATCTGCAAACGGTACAAAAGTGTTATTAGATGGGCAGGGTGCCGATGAAACCCTGGCTGGCTATCATAAGTACCTGCATTGGTACCTGCAGGAATTGGTAAGCCGAAATAAATTTGCTGAGTATACCGCTGCAAAAAAATTATTTCAGGAAAACAAGATGACTTTGCAATGGAGTTTTAAAAATTTTTTGGCAGCGTATTTGCCTGCACAGGCAGCCATTAAACTGGAGCGAAGAGAATATGGATACCTCACCGGCAACAACGATTTAAGTAAAAGCCTTGTGAAAGAACTGCGTGGAAGAGAGTGGGATGGCATTCATAAACCTGTTGTTACCAAACTAAACGATATACTCTATTTCAATACCATAGAATTTGGATTAGAAGAGCTGCTGCGATACGCCGATAGAAGCAGTATGGCTCATGGGGTTGAAATAAGATTACCTTTTTTGAATGCTCAGTTGGTTCAGTTTGCTTTTCATTGCCCAACGGCTTATAAAATAAACAATGGTTACACAAAATGGATTTTGAGAAAGGCAATGGATAATCTTTTGCCGCCCGAACTCCTGTGGCGTACCGATAAAGTAGGATATGAGCCTCCACAAAAACAATGGTTTGAAAATCCGGCAATGGTTGACTATGTTCACGAGGCCAAAAAGAAATTAGTATCTGCCGACCTGTTGAAACAGGAAGTACTCACTAAAAAGTATAAACCCAGGCATGCATTAGAAAAAAATAACTTTGAATGGCGTTACTTATGTGCAGCGCAGATGCTTAAATAAATTATCCCAACATTTTTTAATTTACTTTTGTTGCTCAAATTTTAAAGTATGAGTGCACTCAATTTATCCAATAAAAAATTAGCTACTAAAATTATACATGCCGGGGCAGAGCCCGATCCTTCAACCGGGGCTATCATGACTCCCATTTTTCAAACCTCTACGTATGTGCAAGCTGCACCCGGCGTTAATAAAGGGTTTGAATATGCACGTAGCCAAAATCCCACCCGAAAAGCATTAGAAGATGCATTGGCCGTGTTGGAAAACGGAAAATATGGTCTTTCGTTTAGCAGTGGTGTGGCAGCAACCGATGCAGTAATAAAGTTATTAGCTCCCGGCGATGAAGTAATTGCAGCAAGCGATATGTATGGCGGCACTTACCGGTTGTTTACCAAAGTATTTGAAAAATTTGGCATTCGGTTTATTTATGTGGATACCACAAATGTTGCCAATATTAAAAGTGCTATTACCGATAATACTAAATTAATTTGGATTGAAACTCCTACCAATCCACTTATGAATATCACCGATATTGCCGCAGTGGCAACCCTTGCCAAAGAAGCAGGAGCCTTGCTTTGCGTGGATAATACTTTTGCTTCTCCCTACCTGCAAAACCCACTCAACCTGGGTGCCGATATTGTAATGCACTCTGCAACAAAATACCTGGGCGGCCATAGCGATGTAATACAAGGAGCATTAGTAATGAACGACGCTTCTTTAAGAGAACAACTCTACTTTATACAAAAAAGTTGCGGTGCGGTACCGGGTCCTATGGATTGTTTTTTGGTTTTGCGTGGCATTAAAACACTGCACGTTCGTATGAAACAACATTGCGAAAACGGTGAAAAAGTAGCCAGCTACTTACGCAATAATCCTAAAGTGGGTAAGGTATATTGGTGCGGTTTTAACGATCACCCAAATTATGATATTGCCAAAAAACAAATGCATGGTTTTGGGGGAATGATGAGTTTTACTTTGAAAGAAGATACGGTTGAAGCTGCCACAAAAGTATTGAGTGCTACAAAAATATTTTCATTGGCCGAAAGCCTTGGAGGTGTAGAGTCGCTTATTAATCACCCTGCAAGTATGACCCATGCAAGTATTCCAAGAGATGAAAGAATTAAAAATGGGTTAAGCGATGGATTAATTCGGTTGAGTGTAGGCATTGAAGATGCCGATGATTTAATAGAAGATTTAAAACAGGCAATTGGTTAATATGAAGAAAATAATGTTGTTGAATTTATTGGTAGGTTATGCGTGCATTGTTGCTTGCTCTCAGCAACCTAATCCCGATTCGTTGGCAAAATATGTTCAGCAAAAAACAGATTTATATTTTTCAAGAGCCAAAGTGCCGGGCATTTTGGTTTATTATTGCAACGGCAATCAGCCTGCATTGTATAGTACCGGCTATGCGAACCCTGCCACTAAAGCTGCTTTTAATGAAAATACTTTTTTTGAAATAGGCAGCATCACCAAAACCTTCACTGCATACATCATACTGGAAGTATTGGACGAAAACAAAATTACAGACAGCAGTTTTATAATACCCTATCTGCCCGATTCTGTTCAATCCAATACCGAACTGGCGAACATTCGGTTCATTCAATTGCTCAATCATACATCGGGACTGCCAAGGCTTCCGGAGAATATGAACCTGGGCGAAGAAACCCTTCAGCCTTATGAAAATTACGATGCCTCTAAATTATTTGCTTATTTAAAATCGGCGCAACTTTCTGCTAAAAAAGAATATGAGTACTCCAATTTAGGCGCCGCACTGGCAGGCGTACTGGCCGAAAGGATTTCTAAAAAAAGCTACTCCGCTTTACTGGATCAGTATATTTTTCTTCCATTTAAAATGGTTGATAAAAATAACAGCTTAGAACAATCGAACAACAAAAGTGCTGGTTTTATTGATGATACTACACAGGCTGAGTATTGGAATATGAATGTGATGGCACCTGCAGGCGGATTAAAATGTACTGCCAAAGAAATGGGTATCTATCTTTCCAATATGAGCAAGCCATTGGGAACACATAATAGCAGTATTGTAGATTCACTTACTTCGCCCACCCATTCATTGTCGGCAACGGTAGGAGTGGCAAGAGGTTGGCATTTTAATGTCGCTAAAAATAAACCTGTTATTTATTGGCACAATGGTGGCACTTATGGTTTTTCCACTTTTGCAGCTTTTGTAAAAGAAACCGGGCAATGGGTAATGGTAGTGGTAAATCAATTCAATAAAAACAATATTGTTTCCGATAGGTTGGGTATGCAGATTGTGCAAAAAATGCTTGAGTAATATTTTCTACAGTTGTTCTTGATTCATTACAAAAGAATGAATGCTAAAACTGAGCAAGCTTTATAGAACTATTTTAGGCATACTTGTTCTGCTATCTTTACATTTTATGGTTATTGAAAATAAACTTCAGCAATTTCTAAATAAAAAAGTAAAGGAATACAATGTGCCGTCATTTATTCAAAACGATCCTATTTACATTCCACATCAATTTTCAAAAAAAGCCGATATTGAAATTGCCGGATTTTTTGCTGCCATTTTTGCCTGGGGAAGCCGAACAACTATCATCAACAAAACAAAGGCTTTAATGCAATTGATGGATAATGCGCCACATCAGTTTTGTGTGCAGCATTCCGATAACGATCTTAAAAAGTTATTATCATTTAAACATAGAACCTTCAATGCAACGGATCTGCTTTATTTTGTGTCATTCTTTAAAGATCATTATTCCCGAAACCCGTCTTTGGAAACTGCCTTTACACAATGGATGAGCAAAGATGACGAGCATGTAGAAAATGCATTGAATGGGTTCTATCGTTATTTTTTTTCTTTGCCTCATGTACCCGCCCGTACACTAAAACATATTGCCTGTCCTGCAAAAAAATCGGCTTGTAAGCGATTGAGCATGTACCTGCGTTGGATGGTAAGGAACGATAATGCCGGAGTTGATTTTGGGTTATGGAAAAATATTCATCCGTCGCAACTCATTATTCCATTAGACCTGCATGTAGCAAGAGTAGCAAGGCATTTTAAGTTGATTCATCGTAAACAAAACGATTGGGAAACTGCTGTAGAATTAACCAACAGTATGAAAGCACTTGATCCAAAAGACCCGGCAAAATACGATTTCGCTTTGTTTGCATTAGGTGTGTTGGAAAAGTTTTAGATAGATTTGTTTGTAACTTAAATAATGGATAGCAAAGGGATTGATTGTAAATTATACCTTAACATCCAATCTTTTTAAACAATTGATATGACTACTCCATTGAACCCACACGAAGCTTTACTGGAGGAACTAATTCACTCCACAGCATCTAAAACTTTGGTCGAACCGGGCTTGCATAAAAAACTTTCCGATGCTATTAATAATTTAATTGTTCATCACTTTGATGTATTGATAAACCTACTATACCGCATGGATGTAAATGAAACAAAGTTGAAAGAAATGCTTCAACAGAATGAAGCCGAAGATGCCGCAGATATTATTGCTTCGCTTATTATAGAACGCCAACAACAAAAAATTAAAACAAGGGAAATGTTTAAAGTACAAACCGATATTCCCGATGAAGAAAAGTGGTGAGAGTAATTCAGAAATGAGCAAAGTGCAACATACTCTCAAATAACTCTGCTCAGTCATCACATTAAAAACTCAAAGCACATGGCTCGTGGCTTTTAAAAGAATGCATTAATGCCATGCTTATTAAAACATCAACTCCTTTACTTTTTCTTTATCTTCTTTTTCTTTCTTTAAATCGAACATGGTTCCAAACACATGATCCCACAGGGTTGAACTTACGCCAAAACCCATGTCAGGATCTTTGTAATGGTGCAGGTGATGATTTCGCCACAAACCTTTCATCCATTTAAATGGAGGATTCCATGCATGAATAGCGTAGTGCATAGTGCCATACAAAAGATAGCCGAGCATAAAGCCGGGAAAAAATGGGAAAGCATATTTTCCTAACAGTGCATAGTACAATAAAAAAAACAAAGAAGCTAAAATTAAGCTTGGCACCGGTGGCATAAACAGTCTCTCCTTGTCTCTTGGATATTCATGATGATTGCCATGCATTACATAGCTAATGCGTTTGCCCAAATCCGATGTGGCGTGATGATGAAAGGCAAAACGATGTAAAATATATTCGGTGATGGTCCAAAAGAACATGCCGCCTAAAAACAAAAGCAGGGTTTGCAAACCACTTAAGCCCACCGTTGTAATACCATAATAAGGTAAAAAACTTAAAATGGGAATATACATGCCCCATATAACCAATGGATGTGTTTTTGTTAAAAACTCCAAATATTGGTTTTTGAATAATTGCGCCTGCCCCTTATTATGTATTTTTTTAAACTCCATGATGAATAATTATTGCTGCAAATATAAAAAAATTATAAGAGTGATGTTTATTACTGAATGGAATAGCTGTAATGCTTTCGTTAAAAAAACATCCGATTCAATAAAACTATTGAATAGCATGGATTTGTTTCAAAAAGAATATCGATATTTCTCCATGGCAATCTCCCTATTTTTGCAGCAAAATTATTTTACATGAAGCTTGTTACATATTTAAAAGGCGGCCACGATCAATTGGCACTTTTGGTTGATGGAATGTTGTATGATACAGATCGGCTTCATCCCGACCTGCCCATGAGTATGGCTATGTTTTTAAACTATTGGGACGATATGCTGCCCATTGCCAAGGCCTGTGAACAACATATTAAAAACGGATTAGCACGTAATGTAGATGCAATACCCGTTAACGAAGTGCAATTGATTGCACCGGTTCCTCACCCAACCAGTTGCAGAGATGGTTATGCTTTTCGCCAGCACGTAGCTGCGGCCAGGCGAAACCGTAAGGTAGATATGATTCCCGAGTTTGACCAATACCCCATTTTTTATTTTACCAATCACAATAGCATACAAGGGCCGGGTGATGTGCTTTGCATGCCCGATCATTTTGAAAAATTAGACTTTGAGCTGGAAGCAGCCATTGTAATTTGTAAACCGGGAAGAAATATAAAAGCATCGGAAGCCGATGAATACATTGGCGGTTTAATGATAATGAATGATATGAGCGCAAGAAGATTGCAAATGGAAGAAATGCTGCTCAACCTTGGCCCTGCAAAAGGGAAAGATTTTTCTACCTGCATAGGCCCCATGCTGGTTACGCTGGATGAATTAGAACCGTTTGAAACTGCTTGCAAACCAAACCATACCGGCAAAGCATGGAACCTAAGCATGACCTGTAAAGTAAATGGCATTGAAGTAAGCCGTGGAAATGTGAGTGATATGGACTGGACATTTGCCGAAATTATTGAACGCTGTAGCTATGGAGTAAACCTATATCCCGGCGATGTAATTGGAAGCGGAACCGTAGGTACCGGTTGTTTTTTAGAATTGAATGGCACCGGAAAACTCAATGATGCTAACTACACCGAACAATGGCTGCAGCCAAACGATGTGGTGGAAATGGAAATAGATGGATTGGGAACTTTAATTAATACCATTGTTGAAGAAGATAGTGCGATGAGTTTGTTGGCAATGAAAAAAATGTAATGCAATAGGATATTGAAATAGTTGTGGAGCAATTAAATAATGTTTCAGCAAAAAAAATCCATTGATGCAAAACTTATCTTTTGAATATTGAATTTTAAAAAAATCATGATACTTAATATAAAAGATTTATCGCCTGCCGAAGCTCAAAATTATTTGCAGCATGCTATTGCTCCAAGGCCAATTGCTTTTGCATCAACCATTGATAAAGCCGGAAATGTTAACCTGTCGCCTTTTAGTTTTTTTAATTTATTCAGCAGCAATCCACCGGTAGTAATTTTTTCACCTGCACGCCGTGTGCGGGATAATAGTACCAAACACAGTTTACAAAATGTACAGGAACTACCCGAAGTGGTGATAAATATTGTTGACTACAATATGGTGCAGCAAACTTCGCTTGCAAGTTGCGAGTATCCAAAAGGCATGAACGAATTTATAAAAGCAGGCTTTACACAGGAAAAAGCAACCATGGTGTCTCCGCCCATGGTGAAAGAAAGTAAAGTGAAATTAGAATGCAAGGTGCTCGAAGTAAAACCGCTGGGAACAGCGGGAGGCGCAGGCAACTTAGTAATTTGTGAAGTGCTTTGTATGCATATTGATGAAAGCATTTTGGATGCCGATAAAAAAATAGATCAAACCAAATTGCAGCATGTTGCAAGGCTTGGCGGCGATTGGTATTGTAAAGTAGATGAAAGAAATTTGTTTAAAGTGGCAAAACCCAATACCCAATTAGGTATTGGTATTGATGCACTGCCCGAAGGCATTCGCAATAGTACCATACTTACCGGCAATCACTTGGGGCAATTGGCCAATGTAAACGAATTGCCGGTGATTGAGCCATCTTTTGCCGATGAAAAATTAAAGAACATTATTCAATATTATTCTATTAACCCGGCAGATATGGATAAGGAATTGCATAGTTATGCTGCAAAATTGCTCAACGATGGCAATGTACACGAAGCATGGCAGGTACTACTGGCAGATGAGTTTGAGTTTTAAATATTTTTCGATTCGTTATCTTCAATTCAAAATTTTTAACTCAATTTATCCAAAACTAAAATTTTAATAATGGCCGCAAAGTCAACGCTTCACAGTCAAATGCGAATTTGGCATAGATATCTTGGATTTTTTTTAGCCGGCATTATGGCCATTTATGCATTGAGCGGCATGGTGCTTATTTTTAGAAATACCGACTTTTTAAAAAAAGAAAAAACAGTATCCCAAAAAATGGAAGCCAATCTTAGTGCTGAAGAACTGGGTAAGGCAATAAAAATTAAAGAGCTTAAGTATGATACCGTACAAGCATCTATAGCAAAGTTTAAACAGGGTACTTACAATACTGCTACCGGTGAAGTGAATTACACTACCAAAAATCTTCCATTTGTATTGGATAAAATGACCAAGCTGCATAAAGCCAATACCAATAGTCCCTTATTTTTTTTGAATATATTTTTTGGACTATCGCTATTATTCTTTGTAGTGTCGTCTTTTTGGATGTTTATGCCTAAAACAAGCATATTTAAAAAAGGTTTGTATTTTACTCTTGCAGGTATTGTGATTACCCTTATCATTTTATTTTGGTAAAAAGATTGTGTAGTAAGAGAAATGCATTCAATTTAAAAACTCAGCCGGAAGCTGCCGAATACGCCAAATTTTTTTGTTTGATTATCGGGAATTGAAGTGGGAAGCAAACGCCAAACAAAATCTATTCTAAATACATGTAGAATATTATCAATGCCTGTACCCAACTCAAGATAGGTATTGCCATTTAAACTTTGAAATGCACCGCCCTTATTAAAATTAAATGCTTTGTTTTTTTCTGATAAATTGCCCCAAAGTGTTTTTAAAGTCCACAGTTGCCTGAATTTTAGTTTTGGAAACAAACGAAAAATACCATTGCCAATATTGTGCTCCAGGTTAATGCCGGCATAGCGGTCGTGAATGAACTCGTACCTGTTCATCATGTTAAAGCTGTATTTGTTGTAATAATGCAATTCGTTTCCGGGAGCTACATCCAGCAATACATAAGGCAGTTTGCCAAAGGTTTTACCGCCATACAACTGGTAACTAAAGGAGCCAAAGGGAGGAATTTTCATATAGTCTGAAATGCTGCCCGAAATTTTGCTGTAAGCATAATTGCTTTTAAATACTCCGGCAATACCTCTTGCAAAATATAATTCCCCTATAGGGTATGGGCTGCCCATACTGGTTCTAAAAAAAGTATTTTCCAAAAATTTTTCTAAGTATGCAAAACGAAGCCTTAACGACACTTCAAAATTTACCAATGCTTCCCTGCCTGCTATTGCCGGAAAAGAATCTTTGATAGGAATGTTTTGTAGCGGGTTATAATTTTTATGAGTGATAGCCAGCAGTTCCGAAAGACCAAAACGATGCTCATTAAAAAATTCAAAACGCTTTTCGGAAATACGAATAAATTTTAATGGAATATTGGGTTTACGAATGGCCAATGCAAAAATATTATCCTGCGTTACTTCACCGTAATGTGTTTGTCCAAAATCGAGGTCGTTGGTATAGGAAGCGTACCAATACCTTCGGGGATGTTTATTAGGTAAATAAAAAAGCTCGGCTTTACCTTTTAATTTTTTATCACCAAAACCGTAGGCTAAGTAGGTATGATACCACCATCGCTTATCAAACTTTTTATTACTGCTCACATCAAACCTTATTCTAAACCCCTCCCAGCTATTGGATGTAACCCAGTTGTACCACTGGCCAATGCGTACATTGCCTATATCCTTATAACCGGTGGCAATAAAATTTATTCTATCGGTGAGGCGTTGAAACTTTGGGTCGTTTAAGAGGGTGTCAATCATTTTTAAAATACCCGCTTCGTTTTTACTGAGCTCTTCATGCCTTGATTCGTACCAGTAATTTTTTTCTTTTTTGTTGGCGTCCTTTAATGTAATTACCTCCTCTACAATTTTATTTTTCGCCAACTCAATGTTTACACTACTGTCATTTACCAATATATTGCGGTAAGTGCTGGTTTTTCGGCCAATAAAACCCGGCACAGATTTTCCAATGGGTGGAACTATATCGGCCACAAATTTATCTTTATACAAAAACCAGGTACTGTCGTTTATTAAAGTAAATTCCTGTATCAGGCTAAGTTTATCTACATAATTTACATTGGCCATTTTGCCCAATCGTAAATTCATTTTTTGAATGGCAAAAGAACCTACATGTACCCAGCAATCGCCTTCAAAGGTATTGGTGCCCGAACGCCTGGGTGCAAATACCAAATGAAAATACCGTTGGTTATTGATTTGTTGTGTATCTATTACTTTGTAATTATAGTATAAGTCACCATTGTCGCTGGCAGGGCTTACAAACTGCAAATTGAAAACAGTAATATAGTTGGAATAAACATTAATGTTTTGGTCCATGCCTCCTAAATATTTTGTAAGGCTTTCGTTGTTGATACCATTGCTGTTGTATGCCTTTATTACTTCTCTTCTTTTAAGCGGTTTTTTTTGATAGTAATAATCGGAGATGCTTTCGGTTAAGTAAGTAGGAAGGTATTTTATTCCGTCTGCACTATCAATATTATTTTTCATTAGCTCACTTACCGAACGCAGTGGCTTAAACCTGGCAACCTTTTTTACATTTATATTTTTAATGTCTAACTCCAATTTATTGTACAACTCGTAAGAAAAATTTTCAAAACGATAGCGATCGTTTTTAGGTTTGTGCTGCACAATTTTTTTCCATACAAATAAACCCTTGTTTACCGTTGCCTTTACTACGGCACCTTCCATAAACTTACCTGCTTCCAGGGTTATATTCCATTCAAGCAGCTCTTTATCTTTTTCAATTGCAAGGGTAAGCGTTTTAAATCCTACGCAGGAAATGCTGATAGAGTCCGAAGGCCATTCATAAAACGAAAAACTAAAAGTACCTGCAGAATCGGTAAGGGTTCCTATATTGGAATCTTTAAATAATACCGAAGCAAATGGTACCGGCTCATCGCTATGAGCGTCTCTTACTGTAGCAGTTATTTTCTTTTGTTGTGCAAATGCAGTAGTAGAAAAACTTAAAAGTAATAGTAAAAATGATGTAAGAAATAGATTAGCCGTTTTCATTCAATTGCAAATGTACAGTAGCTGATTGAATCGGTAACATATCTTATTAAATACCTGAATTACTCCGCCATCACGGCAAGGTATTTGATATTATGAGTTAAAAATATCTTATGTCTAAAATTCTTCTCTGCTCTTCAGCAGCTATCTTGCTATCGTTTAATGTGTTTGCTCAATTGAAAGTAACCGATGCCTGCCCCGTTTTTAATGTAGATGTTTTAGACGGCCATGTTAACCGTATTCATTCACGCTCCACCATTTCGGAAGTTATAAAAACATTTCCCTGTCAAACTTCAGTTGAAGAACGTATAGACAGTATAGGAAGATGTACCGGAGTTTTTTATGCCAATAAACATATTAGTTTTTACACCGGTAGAAATTATATTGAAATATCACAGGGTTATACCGGAAAAATGGAGCCTGCCATTATGGGCTCAGCAAGAGGCAGCCTGTTCAATACTTTGGGCCTTGCAAAAATAAAAGACATTCAATGGGATGCTTTTCAAACCAAATACGGCACATTAATATTGTACTATAATAAAAGCGGCAAAGTGGAAAAAATTCAAATGAGCAGCCGTACTACCGATGCTATTAAACTTTGTGAATAGTAACATAGTAAGTAACGGTATTATAATATTCTTTTTCATGAATGGATTTAATTTTCAATTCAAATATTTCATTTGCTATTTTAATTTAGGTTTTGTTGAATAAATTTGAATTATGAAAATGATATTCAGCTTCTTTTTATTGCTTGCAACATTTGAAAGCTTTCCTCAACAACTCATTAGCGAAACCGAAGCCAACAAATTAGCTGCATTGCCGCTTAAATGTCTACAGCAAGAATATCCCAACAAACTCGGGCAATTGCTCGCC
Source organism: Chitinophagaceae bacterium UBA2793 (assembly GCA_002352045.1). Classification (GTDB taxonomy): domain Bacteria; phylum Bacteroidota; class Bacteroidia; order Chitinophagales; family Chitinophagaceae; genus Ferruginibacter. The sequence continues at coordinate 39,712 of DEHT01000083.1, forward strand.
GACGCTACCGAAATAGCTTCACCCAAAAAATTGCACCCTGCATTTTATGGCTGCTTCGACTGGCACTCATCGGTTCATGGCCATTGGTCGCTTGTATATTTACTCAATCATTATCCACAGTTGAACAGTAGGCAATTGATGGTAGAAAAACTGCAACAAAATCTTTCCGTTCAAAACATTGAAGCTGAAATAAATTATCTGCAAAAAAAGCATGAAAAAAGTTTTGAACGAACTTATGGCTGGGCTTGGGTACTAAAATTACAGCAGGAGCTTGAGTTGAGTAAAGATGCTTCATTGAATCAATTGGCCTTCAATCTTCAGCCACTCAGTAATATTTTAATACAGCGCTATATGGAGTTTATGCCAAAGTTGCTTTATCCATTAAGGGTTGGAACACATACGAACACTGCATTTGGACTAAGCTTTGCATACGATTATGCCGTGCATAGTGGAAATAATGCTTTTAGAGATTCCATCATTAAAAATGCCAAAAGATATTTTTACAACGATAAGAATTGTCCTATCAATTGGGAACCGAGTGGAACCGATTTTTTATCGCCCTGTATGGAAGAAATTAATTTGATGCAGCGGGTGCTTGAACCCAATGTTTTTTTAAGCTGGATAAAAAAATTTGCTCCAATGCTTTTCAATAAAAACTTTAAGTGGGAGGTTGCCCGGGTCTCCGATAGGGAAGATGGGCACTTGGTTCACTTAGACGGACTTAATTTTAGCAGGGCATGGTGTTTTTTTGAACTGGCTAAAAAATATCCTGCACAGTTTGCCCATTTGAAAGCATTGGCCATTCAACATTTTAAGTACTCACTACCTTCTATAACCGACGGCAATTACGAAGGCGAGCATTGGCTGGCTTCCTTTGCACTGCGGGCTGCACAAGTGTATTAACAAGAAGGAAATGTTTTTCTAATTTGCAATGCCGTTTTGAATATATTTTATCTGCACAGCAAGATTAGGATCGCTTTGCCCGGGCTGCCCTACAAACAGTATGGTATAAATGTTATTTTCTGCTACCGTTATTGTTCTTTCTGCTCTAAAGTTGCTGCCGTTTTCAATTGTAATATCCAAATTGCCGGCATTCACTTCTGTAAAGGACGATACAGATCCAAAAACAGTTGTTTCTGTATTGGTGCCAATGGTAATATTGGGCCTTGCAGTAGTATCGGTAACAGCATTAATGTATCGTACCCAGGCTTTGCCGGTAACGGGTAAAACATTTTCAAACTCATCTCTTACAATTACATTGCTATAAACACCAACTGCACCCACTAAAAATGCAGAATAATAAGCACTGTCTAAAAAAGATTGTTGTGAAGTAGCAATGGTATTTCCATTGTTGAAGTCAAATGTTCGTACTTCTCTTTGTCCAATGGAAATGGGCAGGTAATTACCGGTATAACTTGTATAGCCAAGCGGCGTATAGGCCAATTGATTTCCGGAAAGGGTATAGCCAATAGCCGGTTTGTCGGGTGCAAGATTAAATGCCATAAATCCTGCACGTGGAATGCGATTGTCGTTGTTGTTTTTTGAACAAGAACTCAGTAAAAATACAATGGCCAGTAAACTTAGTGTTAATCCAGTCCATTGCTTGGTAGTAGTATGTAAATTTTTCATAATCGTAATTTTCAAAGTATGTGAAATACAATTACATTACGAAAAACAATGCCATTGTTTAAAATTGATGAAATATTTTTATACAGCTTGAATTTTTTAACAGTGCCTTTTTTGTAGCACAACTGAATACGAAATAAAACTGTTTTTTATTTCATCAAAAAACGGATGCCTGCAAATACCCTAATACCCTGGTTGGGGGCATACACATAATTGGGGTCAAAGGTTAATGCGTAGGGGTTGGCAGCATCTGCAATTACCTGTCCATTTGCATCAAACTGAACCTCTTTATCAAAAGGGTCGTTGGTTCGGGCAATTAAAAAAGGATTGTTTCGCCCGGGTAAAAAGTTGAGCAAATTTTTAACTCCTGTATATATTTCAATATTTTTAATTCCGGAAAAACTCAATTGAATGTTTTGAATACTCCACCATGGTGAATTTGCCTTACGGGGATCATGGCTGCTCAATAATGGTAAGCGCATGGGGCTGTAAATATTTCCTGTATAGTCAATACTGCTATTTAGTTTTTTTATTTTGTACGAAACCGACCATGTACCAGTAAATTTTTCTGTGAGAATTTGTTGTGCAGTTTTTCCGTTTTGTGTGAGCGTATTTTCCATGAGCGTGGCTCCACAAATAAACTTAATACCGTTTTTAAAAGAAATATCAGTATTTAAAGTGATGCCTTTGCTTATGGCATATCCTTGCAGGTTGTTGTAAATAATTTGGTTTGGGTTACTGTCGAAGTCGCCCACAATGCGGTTGTTGAAATAAGTGTAGAATAAAGAGGCATCTAAGTTAATAGCACCTACTCCACTCAGGTGCATTTTATTTACATAATTTATATTGACATTATACGACCGCTCGGGTTTTAATTCATTTTTTATAACAACCTCTCTTGCTCCGGTAAGAGCTGCATGGTCTTCGGTAAATAAGTTTACCACTCTAAATCCGGTGCCGGCATTTAGTCTTAGAATATTGTGCTGGTTAATGGTCCATTTATGTGCAATCCTTGGAGTGAAAATATTACCATGATGATTGTTTCGGTCGTAGCGTACACCTAACAGTAGCTTATGCTTACCTGAAAAGTTTATTTCATCCTGTATAAAAATTCCGGGTAACCAGGTTTTTTGAGGCTTCGATTTTTTTGAACTACTGTCGGCATCGGCAGTAGCAGCAGTATTATCATCGTAGTAAGTATATCGCAAAGCAGTACCCAACAACCAGTCATGTTTACCCATTTTTTTATCCCAGGTAAGTTGGGTAAATGAAATTTTTTGAACAGCATTAAATTGAGTGATACCGTATGCGCTGTTTTGAAAATGTTGATTGTAAGAAAACGATAACATTAATTTTTCAATAGTAGGCAATTGGTATTGGCTTAATATTTCCCATCGGTTGGTATAAATACTTTCTGCGTAAATACTATCACCGCCTCTGAAACTTTTATTCCAGCGCATATCGCCACCCCAGCGGTCTTCATACATATACCGGGCTGCTATATTAAAAACTTTATTTGTTTTTCGGGTAATATTTAATTTTTGAAATATCGAAAGTCTATCCTGCAAAGTGATGTCAGTAAATCCATCTTTGTTTTTATCAATTTTGTTTTGATAATTAAAATAATTGATGCCGCTCAATAAATGTGTGTGCTCGTTGAGCCTAAGCTTGTATCCAATATCGGTATTTATTTCGCCCCAGCCTGTTGAGAAAACATCGGCAGATATTTTTGGAGCTGTATTGGCACTTTTTGTAATAATGTTGATTAAACCACCCACAGCCTCGCTTCCATACAAAGAGGAAGCAGGCCCTTTTACAATTTCAATTCTTTCAACTAAAGCATTTGGAATCCCCGATAAACCATACACCGTAGAAAGTGAACTTACAATGGGCATTCCATCTAACAGCACCATAGTGTAAGGGCCTTCTAATCCGTTAATATGTATATCGCCGGTATTGCAAACCTGGCAGTTTAATTGCGGCCTTACTCCATTTACATTTTGAAGCGCATCGTATATATTGGGTGTAGGATTCTTTTTGAAAAATACAGGCGTATAAACTTCAACCGATACCGGGCTTTCCAGGCGTTTCACTTCTTTTAAGGTGCCGGTTACTACCACATCGTCCAAATCTTTTTCTTTAGAAATGAGTGTTATTTTAAGCTGAACAACAGAATCGGCAACAACAGTAATTTTTTTTTCATAAGGCAAAAAGCCTATTCCTGAAATAATTAACGGATAGGAGCCGGCAGGTATATTTTGTAGTAAAAATTTTCCAACACTATCCGCAATTAACTTATGCTTTCCAAATTGAATGCTTGGTTTTTCAACTGTTCCGTTAGAAGAGCTAACGATTCCGCTAAGACTTCCCGTTTGTCCGAGGCAGGCAATAGAAAAAATGTTGCATAAAAGAAGAAAGACGGTCTTCATGAGTTGTATTTGTTTTGCAAAACTAATAAGTTAGAATAATCTAACAAAATATATTTCAAAGTCTAATATTTGTTGAAGCTGGGTAGCGGATTGCCATAAAAACTTACATTTGTTAAATGCATTCTTATACCGAAGAAAATTATTTGAAGGCTTTGTTTAACCTGGCCAATGAAAAGGGCGAAGTGAGTGCCAATGAATTAAGCAAAAGGCTGGAGATTAAAATGCCCACTGTTAACAGCATGATGAAAAAACTGGCTGAAAAAAAGCTGGTTCATTATGAAAGTTATAAACCACTTAGGCTTACAGACAAGGGTAAAAAAGAAGCAGGTTTAATCATTCGCAAGCACCGACTTACCGAAATGTTTTTGGTGCAGGTGATGGAGTTTGGCTGGGAGCAGGTACACGAAATAGCGGAGCAAATGGAGCATTTACACGCACCTGATTTTTTTGAAAAAATGGATGCAATGCTGGGTTATCCTACCATTGACCCGCATGGCTCACCAATACCGGATAAGAGTGGAAAAATTAGCTGGAAGCAATACGACAAACTAAGCGATTGCAAGGCAGGCGATACTGTAAAGCTTTCAGCCGTAATAAATGGTACCGATGATTTTTTTAAATTTCTGAATAGTCGTGGTTTGCAATTGGGTGTAAAAATTAAAATAAAATCAATAGAAGTTTTTGATAAAAGTATGCATGTGAGCTACCTTAAAAAAGCAAATGAAACCCTTAGCCACACTGTTACAGAAAGGTTATTGGTAGAAATGGAATAGGGTTAAACAATTGAAACGATACTTTATTCATTGTTTTGCCTGAATAAATAATTGAACTGCTTTTTAATTCAGCAAACGTAATAATAGCTTTTTTAGGGTATAAAATTATTCCTAAGTGAATATTCATATATGAACCCATTCTTTTTTAATTATTTTTAAGCCCTCAATCATTATAAATTTTTT
>DEHT01000005.1 GCA_002352045.1 Chitinophagaceae bacterium UBA2793
GAAGGTATAAATGAGTTGTTATTTATCAATAACATCTTTGCGGCGCATACGCCATTTCATATTGAGAAGATCAAGGGACTGAAGAAATAAATGGTGACTTTAAATAACTATATTTTGATTGCCAATATTTCGACAAGCCTGCCAGCGCAGTAAGCAGACTCAATATGACAAGCAAGAGGGCCGTTAAGCTCCTGACTATAACTTGAGGTTTTTTCTTACCCAGGCCACTTTGGGTTTCAACTCTGCCGTGTATTTATCACCGGTAGCATAGCCCACACTTTTCAGAAAATGATAGTAATCGCCTTTGGGGTGTTTTTTCCGCCACTTCGTGTATCGTTTGTCCTGCCATGTTTTATAGTAGGCAATACATTCTTCATCGGATGAAAACTTCTTACACTTATTCCCTTTGATATAAAAACCGAACAAGTTATGGTAACGAAGACAGCATTTTTTGCAGTTGAGCCAGCCGGTTTCTTGTATGCACTGTGCCATTACAAAATCGGGGTGAAGTATGCCTGCCGCTTTGATGGCATCGTACATAGCCTGGAGTTTGGGTATATTGGATTGCTGGGAATTGGCAGATTGGGTGAAGGCCAATAGTAAAAAGGCAAACAGAAGTTTCTTCATGCATATCTCTTTGGTTAGGAATAGCCATTGTTTTCCCAAACAGGCATATGGGTCACTCAATATACAAAAACCGCACCCTTTTGCCCAATTACATTACTTTGCAGCATCATATTGGTACAGCTATGAGCACACAAATGATGGTTGATGACAAGAATCAGTTGCAGGAAGTGAGGGTTCCGGTTTTTCCGAAGCAGCCGGCACTGATAAGGTGCCTGGCAGAGATGTTCTCTTATATTTTCCACCCTGTATTTGTGCCGGTGTACCTGGTGGTGTTCATGGTATTTGTTCATCCGTATTTGTTTGCCGGGTTCTCCTCGTTTGATAAACTGAGGACTGTGATAATGGCCTTTGTGATGTATACTTTTTTCCCGGTGGTAACAGTATTGCTATTAAAAGCGCTGAAGTTTGTGCAAACCTTCCGGCTCCATTCACAAAAAGACCGGATCATTCCTTTGGTCGCTTGTGGTGTATGGTATTTCTGGATCTGGTATGTGTGGCGAAACCTGCCTGATTACCCGGCTGAAGCGGTACAACTGACATTGGCAGTATGGGTCTCGGCCAGTTTGGGTTTGCTGGTAAATATCATTATGAAAGTAAGCTTACATGCCATTGCTATTGGTGTGATGCTGGCATTTTTATTTCTGCTGGCATTTTCGCAGGATCTGAACTTTGGTATTTATCTTTCTGCAGCTATTTTGATAGCCGGTATTGTATGCACTTCCCGTTTTATAGTATCTGATCATACACCGCAGGAAATCTATGGCGGGCTGGCTGTGGGCATTGCCTCGATGCTGGTGGCTAATTTTTTTGCATGAGGAGAAGTATTTGAATACTAAACCTTGTGGTAAGCGATCACTAAGCAAAAGAATAATGAGTCTTAAAACAAAAAAGTCTTCAGAAATATTATTCTGAAGACTTTCTGCTCCCCCTGTTGGACTTGAACCAACGACCCTCTGATTAACAGTCAGAACGACTACCTTTTCTTGATTTCTCTTGTCTTCCCTTTATTTCATAATCGATTGTATATCAATATTTATTTTTCTCTTGTTTTCCTTTATTACTACATTATTTAGTATTTATTAGTATCTTTGAGGTCACATTTGAGGTCACATTGAACCCGGTGTAATAATTATGGAACAGGAAAAAGTAACCGTCAGCTTCTTTCTCGATGCATCCCGGCCAAATGGTGAAGGCCAGTGCTTAATCAAATTGAACATCTACCAGCGGCCTAATAAAAAAAGGTACGCTACCAAGTACCATGCAACACCGGCTGAATGGGAAAAAATCAACAACAGCAATCTTCGGGATGAAGAATTGAAAAAGATTAAAAAAGGCTTGCAGGAAATTGAAGCCAAAGCCGAAAAGGTACTATCAAAAATTTCTCCCTTTTCATTCGTTGCTTTTGAAGAAGCCTTTTTTAATAAAGAAGCAGCAAAGCACAGCAATACACTTAAATACTGGTTTGATAAATACATTGCCCAGCTTAATAAATCCGGGCAAGTCGGCACTTCCATTTCTTATAACACTACCATCAATTCAATAAACAGCTTCCGAAAAAATTTAAGCCTGCATGATATTACGCCAGCCCTTTTGCTGGATTATGAAAACCATTTATTGAAAGAAGGAAAATCAGTAAGCACCGTTGGCATTTACATGCGGCAGCTTAGGGCCATCGTTAACCAGGCTATTGAAGCCGGTGTTATTTCATCTGATAAATACCCTTTCAAAAAATACCAGATACCTGCTGGCCGCAATATCAAAAAAGCATTGAATGAAGCAGACTTGAATAAGCTTCTTTCTTACAAACCCACCACAGCAGATAAACAAAAGGCAATTGATTTCTGGCTCTTTTCTTACCTGTGCAATGGGATGAACTTTGCTGATATTATAGAACTGAAACCCGAAAATATCAGCGGCAAGTATCTGCACTTTATCAGGGCAAAAACCAAACGCACCAAAAAGAAAGACCTTCGCCCTATCCGTGTTGGCCTCAATCCAAAGGCACAAGAAATTATCAACCGCCAAAAAAATACCGATGCTGCAAACCCTTATTTGTTTCCGGTATTAGAAGCAGGTTTAACACCGCTTACTACCAAACACCGCTGTCAGCGTTTTATCAAATGGGTAAATAACAAAATGGAAGCCATCCGGCAGGAACTGGAAATAGAACAAAAGATAGGTACCTATTCAGCCCGGCACTCATTCTCTACAGTATTAAAACGCAAAGGCGTTTCAACGGAGTTTATCAAAGAATCATTAGGGCATAGCTCCTTAGTTACAACCGAAAATTATTTAGATAGCTTTACAGATGATGTAAAGCTGGAATATGCAAACCTGCTTACACAGCTTTAATAATATGGAGATAAAAATTTTTGATAGCATACTGCATGGCGAACTAAAGCCCTGGACACTGGACACCACCGACACCCGGCGCTTTACGACATTAATAAGAAAAGCTGGTGAAGTAACCCCTTCAACCAATGCAGAAATACAAAATCAGCTTGCAGGCTTATTACAAGATTTCCCAATCCTTCACAAGTGGATTTCTGAACAGGACTTGTCAAACAACACTTTACAACCTCTTATTTGTACTGTGCAGTTACCAGATAGTGCAGGGCCTGTTACCCGTTTTTATACAGCTATAATTTCTGCTGAAACCATTCGGGTGTACAATGCTTTCATTCACTACCCGGCTGACTGGAATAAAGAAATAGACATCCCTTTTCAAACCGGTCGCATACTAAACAGCTTAAAGGTTTTAACGCAACAAACAGTTACCGAATTACAGGAAAGAGGTTTTACTACTATCCCTGATGAACAAAGCAACTTTATTCATTTTACATTGTACTACCTACAGCACAGTTTAATACAATTATACTTTGCGATTCAAAAAACATTTGAAAAAAATTTGCAGCAAGTAACAACCTTGGAAGATTTCTACTCCTTGGACTTAGGCTTACAAAAGTCACAGATAATTGCATTGAATTATCCAGGCATACCACAACAAAAAGAAATTACCTCAATTGCCCAGTCAGACAATAAGCCTTTCAGCTTTGGCTTTAAAGGTGACGAAGCAAAACTTCGGAACCTAATTTCCGTTATGTGTACGCATAAAAATTTGTTGGACGAAGCTGTAACAAAACCGGATGATTTTATAAAATTGCTTACAACAAAAAATATTAACGATAGGCAGTACAAAATACAAATTGGCTGTGAATCAAATTTGTTTCAGTATATAGCCGATAAACTAAAAGTTACTTCTCCAAAATTCAACTATGCCAATATCGGTAGGTGCAAATATTTCTTTAGCAAAAACGGTAAGCTAATCCGGGCAAGTTTGTTCTCAAATTCAAAATCAAACAACCCGGTATCAAAGCAATTAAAAGAAGAAATTGATAGGTATTTTAAAGAAAACGATATGTAAAACATATAGATAGGTATATAAACATATAGATTTCTATATGGTAGCTATATACCTATACCAACCACGGCTCCTGCAATATTTTCCTTTGTTCCATCATCAAAAAATTATAAAAGATGGAACAACAAAATTTAATCCTCGACAAGCTCACCGAAATCGCTAACAAGCTGGATGAGCAAAACCTGTTACAAAAAACAACCCTCAATTTCAACGAGGCTTGTAAGTATCTTGATGTAAGCCCCTCACACCTGTACAAGCTTACCAGTACAAAACAAATCCCCCATTTCTGCCCTCAGGGTAAAAAGCTCTACTTCAAAAGAGAGGAACTCGATGCCTGGCTGCAGCGCAACCGGCAAACTGCCGACGATTCCGAAACAGATGCAGCCGACCTCGTTATCCGCAGTCGTAAAAGTTAAACCTCATTTTGAAAAATTTAAAGAACTGAAGAATGGCAGTAGTTACCGTATTTAAAAATTTTACCCACCCGGTAGAGGATGTTTCTTTAATCATCCTTTCTAACTGGCTTGCTTCGGATAAATACAAGCCGCTGGTAGAAGAAATCCGCTGCCTGATTGCACAAGGCAAAACAGAAGAAGCACAAACAAAGAAGCAGCAGCTTCCGGCCTTTACACCATCCGCAACGTTTAAAGAAAAAAGGTTGCAGCCGCACATGGAGCAATACAGCGGCTTTGTACATCTTGATTTTGATAAGCTAACACCGGAGCAGTTGACAACAGCTTTTCAAATCATTATTGCAATCCCTTACACATTCCTTTGCTTCATCAGCCCAAGTGGCAACGGCTTAAAAGTTTTTATTGAAGTAAAAACCGGCGCAGAACATCATGATACCGCTTACTTGCAAGTAATGAAGTATTATGAAGATGCCACCGGCTTAAAGGCCGATGTAAAATGCAAAGACATTACCCGGCTTTGCTTTGTAAGCCACGACCCACAGTTGTATAAAAATATTTACAACGAAAAATTTACTGTACAGGATATATCCGTACAGGCAAAGCCAGCTCCGGTAGTTGCCATACAGCAACCAAAAGAAGAAAGTACCACAACAGATGAATACCTCTTAATCTTTCAGCAACAAATTTTATTTACCAATCAAAAAACGGAATACATTGATGGAAACCGCAACAATTATATATATCACCTTGCTTCTAATTGCAACCGAGTTGGTATACCGCAGCCCCATACTGAAATTCTATGTTCACAGCATTATAATTTACCTGAAGGAGAAATTAAAAATTCGGTAAGCAGCGCCTACAAGCACCACCAATCCGAGTTTGCAAAGTTTGCAAACGCTGCAAACAACGCAAAGCTGCAAAGTGCAACCCCACCGGTCTACGACCCTGCGGAAGACTATTTAAAAACAACACCCACTTTTCCCGAGGAAGTATTTGACGCACTACCCCATATCCTTAAAGAAGGCGTAAGGGCTTTTACCGATAGCCGTAAACGGGATGTCTTTCTCACCGGGGCATTATCAATCATAAGCGGTTGTCTGCCAAAAGTAACAGGCATCTATTTTAATGAAAGGGTATATCCGCACCTCTTCACTTTTATTATAGCACCGTCAGCAAGCGGCAAAGGGGTATTGAACAATGCTAAACGCATTGGCGACAAATACCACCAAAAAATTTTACAGCAAAGCAGGGATGCTCAAAAAATTTATGAAACTGAACTTGCCGAGTTTAAAAGACAGGAGTTTAAAAAGAATAAAGGCGCAGAACCAGCCCCTGAAAAACCACAGCAGCCACCCTTTAAAATTGTATTCATTCCGGCAGACTGCAGCCAGGCAAGAATGGTAGAGCACCTGCAAGCCAACGAAGGGCAGGGCATTATTTGCGAAACAGAAGCTGACACTATGAGCGGCGCAAAAAAACAAGACTGGGGCGATTATTCACCCATACTCAGGTCAGCCTTTCACCACGAAAAAATATCCATCTCCCGCAAAACGGGCAATGAGTATGTAGAAATAAATGAACCCCGGCTGGCGGTGGCCCTTTCCGGTACACCGGCACAGGCTCCCAGGCTGATTGCATCCGCAGAAGATGGCTTGTTCAGCCGCTTTTTATTCTATGCTTTTAAAAACAATATTGAATGGCAAGACCCTTCGCCCAAACCCAACACCATTGTTTACAACGACCATTTTGATGCCATAGCCGGGCAAATAATGCAGCTCATAAATCAGTTAGAACAAACACCCACCATTGTACAATTGCAGCCTTCGCAGTGGCAGGTAGTTAATACAGAATTTCCAAAAATGCTGGCAGAAGTGGTAACCTTTACCAGCGAAGATGCCGCCGGTGTGGTATATCGTCTCGGCTTGGTGCTGTTCAGAATTTGTATGATATTTTCTGCACTGCGTAAGCATGAAAATGGAGACATGACGGAAACAATTACCTGTACCGACGAAGATTTTAATACAGCCCTTTTATTAGTGCAAACCTACCTGCAACATAGTTTGCTCATGTTTAATAACCTGCCAAAGCAAAATGAAACCATGCAGTTTCATTCCGGCGACAATAAACGCAAATTCTTTGATGCACTGCCGCAGGACTTTACCCGGCAGCAGGCCGTAGAAACAGGCAAGCAATTTCAATTAGCTGCCCGTACAGTAGATGATATACTCCGTAATACCACCGGCAAAGCCCTGGAAAAATTAAAACCCGGCCATTACCGCAAAATCTAACGCTTTCTTTTTTGTTTACCAGCACTCAGAACTTTGGGCAGCATCCTTGTGTCACACTCTTGTACTTTCACAGCTTTGGGCAGCAGTTTAGCCGCCCTTTTTTTTGTTATTATCCCTTCTCATTTGGAGTGAGGTTTGCACACTTTGCAGCGTTTGCAAGCTTTGCAAACTGCAAACCTGCTTTTACAAATAGCCTCGTAAAGTAAAGTAATACATTTACTTTTTTCTTTTGTTTGTCAATTTATAGGTTTACTTTTGCCTTTGTTTAGTAAAAGTATAAATTTACTATTATGGGCAAAAAAAACTTACAAATACAGCAACTCAACAATAAAATGATGGCTTACAGCAGTTTGCAAAAAATTGCTCCCCCGCCCACAGGTTGGTTAAAAGCCATTCGCACTGCTATTGGCATGAGTATGCAGCAACTGGGCAACCGCTTGCAGGTTACCAAGCAGAATATTAGAGCTATTGAAAACCGGGAAAAAGACGGCACTATTACCCTTAATGCATTAAAAGAAGCCGCCAGCGCATTAGACATGCAGTTGGTGTACGGCTTTGTACCTGCCGATGGCAGCCTTGAGGCATTGATTGACCGCAAAGCAAAAGAACTGGCCACTCAAATAGTTTTACGAACTTCCAACACTATGAAGCTGGAAGACCAGGAAAACAGTAAACAGCGAATTGAAAAAGCCATTGAAGAACGGGCTACCATCATAAAAAGCGAAATGCCTAAAACCTTATGGGATTAGACTTGGATTATATAGACGGGCAAACGCCACTTGATGATGATGAAAAAGAAGGGTTGCTCATAAAAACCATTGCCACCCGTGGCGAACTGGATGAATTTGAACAGCAGAATATAGAGCAGGCGGTGCAGTGGAGCCTTGGCCGCTCTTTTAAAGCAGAAGCAGTATTTACCGAAGAGTTTATACGGGCATTGCATGTGCGTATGTATGGCAACGTATGGGCTTGGGCAGGTGAGTTTAGAAAAACCAACAAAAACATTGGTGTAGATAAGTGGCAAATTCAAACAGAGTTAAGATATTTGTTAGATGATGTAAAATTTTGGTACGACAATGATACCTACAACCCTCATGAAATAACCATCCGGTTCAAGCACCGCTTAGTAAGCATACACTGTTTCTCCAATGGCAACGGCAGGCATAGCCGCCTTTTGGCAGATATTGTAATTGAGAAAATTTTTAAACAACCTCATTATACATGGGGCGCAGGCAATTTGGTAAAGCAGGGCGACCAACGCACTGCATACCTCAATGCAATTAGGGCTGCCGACGCAGGAGATATAAAGCCTTTAATAAACTTTGCAAGGTCCTGAAGTATAAAACAGTAAATGAATAAATAAAAAATGACAAGTACAATACAAAGAGCGGAATTACAAGCTAAAATTTGGAAAATAGCCAACGAAGTCCGTGGCTCAGTTGATGGATGGGACTTTAAACAATTTGTGTTAGGAACGCTGTTCTATCGTTTTATTAGTGAAAATTTCACCAATTACATTGAAGGGGGTGACGATAGCATTGACTATACAAAACTACCAGATGATGTAATAACACCTGAAATAAAAGACGATGCAATAAAAACAAAAGGCTACTTCATTTATCCAAGTCAACTGTTTGTGAATGTTGCTGAAACAGCCAACACAAACCCCAATTTGAATACAGACCTAAAAACCATTTTTGATGCGATTGAAAGTTCTGCAAATGGTTATCCATCTGAACCGGATATAAAAGGATTATTTGCCGATTTTGACACAACAAGTACACGATTGGGTAATACCGTTGAAGGCAAAAACCTTCGTTTAGCAGCCGTTTTGAAAGGTGTTGAAGAACTGAATTTTGGAAATTTTGAAGACAACCAAATTGACCTTTTTGGTGATGCTTATGAGTTTTTGATTTCCAACTATGCAGCCAATGCAGGTAAATCAGGCGGTGAGTTTTTTACCCCACAGCATGTATCAAAGCTCATTGCACAATTGGCAATGCACAAACAAGATAAGGTGAACAAGATATATGACCCTGCCGCAGGTTCAGGCTCTTTATTGTTGCAAGCCAAAAAACATTTCGACAATCATATTATTGAAGAAGGCTTCTACGGGCAGGAAGTAAACCACACCACTTACAACCTTGCCCGTATGAACATGTTTTTACACAACATCAATTACGACAAGTTTAATATTGCACTTGGCAATACACTCATTGACCCACACTATGGCGATGAAAAACCTTTCGATGCAATCGTTTCTAATCCACCTTATTCTATAAAATGGATTGGTGATGATGACCCAACGCTTATTAATGATGACCGTTTTGCACCTGCTGGTGTGTTGGCTCCTAAATCAAAAGCAGATTTTGCTTTTGTACTTCATGCCCTAAGTTATCTTTCAAGCAAAGGAAGGGCAGCTATTGTTTGTTTTCCTGGCATCTTTTACCGTGGCGGTGCAGAACAGAAAATCAGAAAGTATTTAGTGGAGAACAACTTTGTTGAGACCATTATCTCATTAGCACCAAACTTATTCTATGGAACTCCAATAGCAGTAACAATTCTTGTACTATCAAAACATAAAACTGAAAACAAAACGCAATTTATTGATGCAAGTGGTGAAGATTTCTTTAGAAAAGTAACCAACAACAATGTGCTTACAGATAAACACATTGAAAAGATTATGGAAATTTTTGATAGTAAAGTAGATGTGGAGTATGTGGCTAAATCTATCGACAATACAAAAATTGCTGAAAACGATTATAATCTCTCCGTAAGCTCCTATGTGGAAACTAAAGACCATAGGGAGAAATTTGACATAGTTGAATTAAACAATGAGGTTTCAAATACCGTGGCGAGGATAAACATACTTCGTGCCGACATTGATAAAATAATAAAAGAAATTGAAGCATGAGCTATTTAGAGAAATTATTGGAAGGCGTAGAAGTAGAGTGGAAAACTTTGGGGGAGGTGGCTACCTTTAGGCGAGGTTCATTCCCACAGCCATATGGTGAAAGCAAGTGGTACAATGGAGAAGGGGCTATGCCTTTTGTTCAAGTTGTTGATGTTGGAAGTGATATGAAACTTGTTCACGATACTAAAAACAAAATATCAAAATTAGCCCAGTCTAATAGTGTATTTGTCCCAAAGGATACTGTTATCGTGACATTACAAGGTAGCATTGGTAGGGTTGCAATAACTCAGTATGATTCATATGTAGATAGAACATTAGCAATTTTTGAAGGATTTCAAATTGAAATAAATAAAAAATATTTTGCGTATCAGTTAGAAGAAAAATTCAGAATCGAAAAAGAATATGCACGGGGAAGTACAATTAAAACTATAACAAAAGAAGAGTTTTCAAAATTCTCCATCCCTATTCCACCACTCACTGTTCAAAAAGAAATTGTTAGCATATTAGATAAATTTACGGAGCTTTCAGCGGAGCTTTCAGCGGAGCTTTCAGCTCGTAATAAACAGTATGCCTTTTATCGAGAACAGTCATTTTGTTTTGAGGAAGTAGAAGTTGAGAGAAAAGAATTAAAAGAAATTGGAGAATTTCAAAGAGGCAAACGATTTGTAAAGGACGATATAATTTCAGATGGTGTGCCTTGCATACACTATGGTGAGATGTACACTCATTATGGTACTTGGGCAACCGAAAGCAAATCATTTCTTAGCGAAGAGTTAGTAAAAAAGAAAAATCTTAGAATTGCCGAAAACGGTGATGTGGTTATTGTTGCTGCTGGAGAAACTATCGAAGATATTGGATTGGGAACGGCTTGGTTGGGCGATGAAGGTGTCGTAATACACGATGCTTGTTTTTCATACAGAAGCCCATTAAACCCTAAGTATGTTGCCTATTTTACACGTACTAAACAATTCCACGACCAAATAAAAAAGCATATTTCTTCGGGTAAAATTTCTGCTATTAATGCAAGAGGGTTAGAAAAGGTTTTAATCCCGGTTCCTTCACCAGAAGAACAGGAACGTATTGTTACCATCCTAGACAAATTTGATATCCTGACCACTTCCATTAGCGAAGGTCTGCCGAAAGAAATTGAGTTAAGGAAAAAGCAGTATGAATATTACAGAGATTTATTGTTGACATTTCCCCAAAAACAAACCGCATGAGCACCTTTAAGACCATAGCAGAATCAAACAACTTCATTGTACTTGATAAATTTATCAAGTATTTAGAGTTAAATGAAGCTCCTGCTGTTTATCAAACAGAGGCTGCTTTGGAGAAAGAATTTATTCAAGACCTGGTTAATCAAGGTTATGAAAATCCATTAAACTTAAATACACCTGAAGCCATGCTGGCAAATGCAAGGGTGCAATTGCAATCGTTGAACAATGTGGCGTTTTCCGATGGGGAGTGGATTCGTTTTGTAGAAGAGTATTTAGATAAGCCAAGTGATAACCTTGTGGAGAAAACAAGGAAAATACATGAAAATTATATTTACGATTTCGTTTTTGATGATGGACATATCCAAAACATTTACCTGGTAGATAAAAAAAATATTGCACGCAATAAAGTGCAAGTAATTGCACAATTTGAACAGAAAGGGACACATCCCAATCGTTATGATGTAACCATATTAGTTAATGGTTTGCCACTTGTCCAGGTTGAACTGAAAAAAAGAGGGGTTGCTATCCGTGAAGCTTTTAACCAGGTTCACAGATACTCAAAAGAAAGTTTTAACAGTAAAAATTCACTCTATAAATACATTCAGATTTTTGTCATTTCAAACGGTACTGACAGCCGGTATTTTGCAAACACCGTTGAGCGAAACAAAAACAGCTTTGACTTTACCATGAACTGGGCAAAGGCTGACAACAGTTTGATTAAAGACCTAAAGGATTTTACAGCTACCTTTTTTCAAAAAAATACACTGCTAAAAGTATTGCTCACTTATTCGGTTTTTGATACCAGTGATACGCTTTTGGTAATGAGACCCTATCAAATTGCAGCAACAGAAAGAATGTTGTGGAAAATTGAAAGTTCGTTTTTATCTAAAAGATGGTCTTCTACTGACGGCGGTGGTTATATTTGGCACACCACAGGTTCAGGTAAAACACTCACTAGCTTTAAAGCAGCAAGGTTAGCAACACAATTAGACTTCATAGATAAAGTGTTCTTTGTAGTTGACCGTAAAGATTTGGACTTTCAAACAATGAAGGAGTACCAGCGATTTTCTCCCGATAGTGTGAACGGTTCAGATAGTACCGCAGGATTAAAGCGGAATATTGAAAAGGATGATAATAAAATTATAGTAACAACGATTCAGAAACTAAATAATCTCATGAAAAGTGAGGGTGATTTAGCTATTTATCAAAAGCAAGTGGTTTTCATTTTTGATGAAGCACATCGTTCGCAATTTGGTGAAGCCCAAAAGAACCTGAATAAAAAATTTAAAAAGTTCTATCAATTTGGTTTTACGGGAACGCCAATCTTTCCTCAAAACGCTTTGGGTGCAGAAACTACAGCCAGTGTATTTGGTCGGGAGTTGCATTCTTATGTAATTACCGATGCCATCAGGGATGAAAAAGTATTGAAATTCAAAGTTGACTATAATGATGTTCGTCCTAAGTTTAAGAGTTTAGAAACAGAGCTTGATGAAAAGAAATTAAGTGCAGCGGAAAATAAAAAAGCGTTGCTTCATCCTGAACGTATCAAAGAAATATCTCAATACGTTTTACAGAATTTCAGGATAAAAACCCACAGAAATCAAGGAAGCAACAAAGGCTTTAATGCCATGTTTGCAGTAAGTAGTGTTGATGCAGCCAAATGTTATTATGAAGAATTAAACAATCTGCAAAAGGATAGTGACAAGCCATTAAAGATTGCAACAATCTTCTCTTTTGCAGCAAACGAAGAGCAGAGTGCAATAGGGGAAATAATTGACGAGACATTTGAACCTTCTGCAATGGATACAAGTGCCAAAGAGTTTTTAACGAAGGCAATCAATGACTATAACGCAATGTTCAAAACCAGTTATGGCGTTGACAGCAATGAGTTTCAGAATTACTACCGTGACCTTGCTAAACGGGTAAAGAGTAAAGAGATTGACCTGATAATTGTAGTTGGAATGTTCCTAACCGGTTTTGATGCTCCTACATTGAATACATTATTTGTTGATAAGAATTTGCGTTATCACGGTTTAATACAGGCTTTTTCTCGTACAAATCGTATTTATGATGCTACAAAGACTTTTGGCAATATTGTTACATTCCGTGATTTAGAAAAAGCAACTATTGATGCTATTACGCTTTTCGGAGACAGCAATACTAAGAATGTAGTACTGGAAAAGAGCTACAAAGAATATTTAGAGGGCTTTACAGATATTGTTACAGGTGAAGCAAGGAGAGGTTATGTTGAAGTTGTTAAAGAGTTAAATGAAAGGTTTCCTAATCCTGATGCGATTGTAACTGAAAAGGACAAAAAAGAATTTGCAAAACTATTTGGAGAATACCTGCGTGTAGAAAACATATTGCAGAATTACGATGAATTTAACCACCTCAAAGCATTACAAGCAATTGACATAAATAATCCTGAGGCAGTTGAGGAATTTAAAAATGTACATTTTGTAACAGATGAGGATATAGCCTCAATGCAAAAAATTGAATTGTTGAAAGAACGGACTGTTCAGGATTATCGTTCTACATACAATGATATACGAGACTGGTTAAGACATCAAAAAAATGGTGAAGCACCTGAAAAATCAACAATTGATTGGGATGATGTTGTATTTGAGGTTGACTTACTAAAATCACAAGAGATAAACCTTGATTACATTCTTGAATTAATTTTTGAGCACAACAAAAAGAAAAAAGACAAAGCCACTCTTATTGAAGAAATACGCAGGGTTATCCGTGCAAGTGTTGGGAATAGAGCAAAAGAGAGTTTAGTTGTTGACTTTATTAATGAAACAGACCTTGATACGCTTCAGGATAAAGCAAATGTTATTGATTCATTCTTTGCATATGCACAAAGCAAACAGAAAGCAGAAGCATTAGAACTAATTACCGAAGAAAATTTAAATGCAGAAGAAGCAAAGCGATATATAACAGCTTCTTTAAAACGGGAATATGCCAGTGAAAATGGCACAGAGTTGAATGCTATTCTACCGAAAATGAGCCCTTTAAATCCCCTCTATTTGAAGAAGAAACAGAGTGTTTTTCAAAAGTTAGCCTCATTTATAGAGAAATTTAAAGGGGTTGGCGGACAACTTTAAATAAGGAAAAGTAGGAGGTGAAAAATTAACCTTTTGTAAAATCTGATAAAAAGAAAAAGTAATTAATGCAGCAAAACCTTATCCTGAATATAATCCCTTTTAAACCAACTGTACAGCAGGTAACCTTTGCATTTTACAAAGAGTATAAAGAAGGCTATTGCTCCTTTTATGTAGAAGAAGATATGACCGGCCTGCTGGAGGGTAAAATGACTTTGTTGGAACAAGCTGATTATCCCTGGCTTTATACAGATTTTCAGGAACCAAAAGAAGGAGCTTTAATACTGGATATAGACCTTGCCGTTCACACTGATTTTGCAGCCCACTACTACCGCCATTTAATTGCCAACTATTTTAAAACCGGCGTGGCACACATCATGCACCGCAACTTTACCAAAGAAGTAGAAGTATGGTTTTTAAATGAAGGCAGTACTTCTCAAAAATATAATGTGTACAGCCAGTATACGTTAAAAGTTCAGCACAGCAAACTAACCAATGGCCCGGAGCTGGTAATTGCTTACGATGGCACTACCAAAGTGTACAAGCAAAGTGTAAAGCAGATGGCGGGTTTTGATACAGCAAAATTCAACTGGATGAACTGCAACGGCATTCTGCACAGATGGAAATACCTGCCGGATGAACACAAACTGAATTTAGATAAAGTATTCCCTGTGTTAAGCAATATGCTTAAACCAGAGCTTGGCATCCGCTTTGATACTCCCGACCTTACAAACCGTTATCCCAAATACCAGAAAGCAATCACTGGCTTTTATACAAAGTATTTAGATAATGACACTTTCAGAAAAATAATACCATTGGCCAAATCAGGTTTTATTACCAGAGGTGAGGGTGAGTTTGAAGTAATAAGCGGCGATTCACATAAACTGCAGTTTGGCAATGGCATTGGTAAAGAACCCAAAACAGATTTAAAACGACTGGGGCCATGCAGGCCGGTACCGCCACCCAATAATGTAAAGTTCTTTTTCATTTATCAGCAGGCCGATAAGCCGTTGATGGAAAAACTGAAAGACTATTTTTTAAATGGCTACAAGTACCATCCCAATATGCAGGATTTTATTCACCAGACATTTTCGTTTGATGAATCTTTGGATATTTCCTTTACCGGTATTGATACAGCCGTAAAAACAATTTGGGAAAGCATTAAAGACCGTACTAAACAACCCAATACAAAATACTTTGCTGTTTACATAAGCCCGGTTGCCAAATACGAACCCAACCCCGAACGTAAAAGAGTGTATTACCGTATAAAGGAAATGTTGCTTACACACGGCTATCTCTCACAGGTAATTTTTAAAGAAAACGTAAGTAAGGACAGCTTCAACTATTTTTTACCCAATATACAAATAGCTGTATTGGCAAAGCTGGGTGGCATACCGTGGCGGCTTAACAGAGAAGCTAATGATGAACTGATAGTAGGCATCGGTGCTTTTTATTCTCACACCCTTAAAACAAGGTATGTGGGTTCGGCTTTTTGTTTTAATAACGAAGGGGAGTTTAAAGGCTTTGAATGTTTCGGCAGTAAAGACACAATTAGTTTGGCAGGTTCAATCCGGGAAGCGGTACAGGAATTTTTAAAACAAAAGCCCAATGCCAGCCGCCTGATAATTCATTTCTACAAAGTAATCAGTAAAAAAGAAATGAAGCCGATATTAGATACGTTGTATAATGAACTCAACCTTTCAATACCCGTTATTGTTGTTACAATAAATAAAACAGCCAGTAAAGAACTGCTGGCTTTTGATAGTATGTCTGATGGATTAATGCCGTATAGTGGTACATACTTGAATGTAGGGGAAAGGGAATACCTGTTGTTTAACAATACCCGGTATAATGAAACTTCAAACCCCACACCAAGAGAGTATCATTTCCCCGTCAAAATAAAACTTACATCCACTCATTTAGAATTGCTGGAAGAAAAAGAGCTGGTTGATTTATTGATAGACCAGGTTTATCAGTTCAGCCGTATGTACTGGAAAAGTGTAAGTCAGCAAAACCTACCCGTCACACTGGCTTATCCTGAAATGGTGGCTGAAATGTTTCCGTATTTTAAATACGACAAGCTACCTGATTTTGGAAAAGAAAGCCTTTGGTTTTTGTAACACATCTACACCCTTTCCACCAACAGCCGTTCACTAACCGTATGGCTAAGCATTTCGTCAGTTTTTTTGCCGTAGCTCACCGTAATACTGCTATCAAATTTTTCAATACGCTTCACTTTAATTTTTTGCCCCAGCTTCAGTTCCCGACTGTTTAAAAATTTTAGAAATTCATCAGAGGTTTGTAATACGGCCGAGAGTTTTACAGTATCCCCGGGTTTGCAGTTGCTTAGTTTTTCGTACTGTAACCATTCCATTTTACCGTTTTTATCAGGTATGGGCGAGCCATGAGGGTCTGTTGTAGGGTGGCC
Source organism: Chitinophagaceae bacterium UBA2793 (assembly GCA_002352045.1). Taxonomy (GTDB): domain Bacteria; phylum Bacteroidota; class Bacteroidia; order Chitinophagales; family Chitinophagaceae; genus Ferruginibacter. The sequence goes on from DEHT01000005.1 coordinate 16,413, forward strand.
AAGCAGGGCATCCATCTTTTCAAAAAATGCAGGTGATTGCAGGTGCTCTATCTGCTCCGCTATTTCATGCACTTCTTCCCAGCCAAAACCCATCTGCTGTACCAAAAACATTTCAGTAAGCCTGTGCTTACGAATGATGAGGCCAGCTTCTTTCTTACCCTTCTCTGTAAGCCGCAGCGGTTTATAACTTTCATACTGCACCAGTTTTTTTTCAGCCAGCTTTTTCATCATGCTGTTTACCGTAGGCATCTTAATGCCCAATTCTTTACTCACTTCATTTACTGTTACCTCTCCCTTTTCGGCAGACAAGTTAAACAGGGCTTTCAGGTAATTTTCTTCTGTGTAGGAGTGCATAAAGCAAAGGTATATTTATTGTTAGAGTTGTCAAAGCGGTAAATGCTATGTTAGAATTAATTTGTTAGATGCTTCTAAGTTATTACTTTTGTTATCCAAATTACATCTTTAGAATAATGAAAAAAGCATATTGGATAATGGCAGGTCTGGTTGCAGCAGTAATAATTATACAGGCTTGCACCAAACTACAGCCCTCCGCCCCAGCAGATGATGAGCTATTGGATGGGCCTGTTGCCGGATTAACGTACGAGCAGAACAGGCAGTTTCTGGCAGGTGACGTTGCTTTTAATGATGAAGTGTTTACTGCACAATCCGGCCTGGGTTCCATATTCGTAGCCACCAGTTGCGGCAGTTGCCATGCCGGTGATGGTAAAGGGCATCCTTTTACCACACTTACAAGGTTTGGACAAACAGACAGTACTGGAAACCGCTTTCTGCACTTAGGCGGTCCTCAATTACAAAACAGGTCTTTGTCTGGTTTTACACCTGAGCAAATACCAACCGGAGCAACATTCTCTAAATTTACACCACCAGCCAATACAGGTTTGGGTTTTTTAGAATTGGTAAGCGATGCCGATATTTTAGCAATGGCTGACCCTAATGATGCAAACGGAGATGGCATAAGTGGTGTGCCCAATTACGAATACCTGCCTTCGTTTGTAACGCCATTCAGCAATGCCTTACCAAGAAACGGAAAATACATACACCGCTTTGGTAAAAAAGCAGCGGCTTATAATTTACTGCATCAAACTGTAAACGCCTATAACCAGGATATTGGTATCACATCCACCTTTTCGCCGATGGATGTGTACTCCGGTTTAAATATTGACCCTGAAGTATCTGATAAAACTATAAGGGATGTTGTGTTTTACCTGCAAACACTAAAAACCCCTGTACAGCGCAATCAGAACGATGCAAAAGTAATGCAGGGCAAAAATATTTTTATACAATCAGGTTGTGAAAGCTGCCATAAGCAAACTTTACAAACCGGGTTTTCAAACATAGCGCCGTTATCAAATAAAACATTTCACCCTTACACCGACTTACTGCTGCATGATATGGGGCCGGGCTTAAATGACGGCTACACAGAAGGCAGTGCAAAAACTTCTGAATGGCGTACCCCGCCGCTATGGGGCCTGGGTTTATCCCCCAACTCACAGGGCGGGCAGTATTTTTTATTGCATGATGGCCGGGCAAAAAGCATTGAAGAAGCCATACTGTTACATGGCGGCGAAGCAACAAACAGTAAAGACAAATTCATTCAACTAACAGCAGCAGATAAAGCGGCCTTGCTGAAATTTTTAGAATCACTATAATTAAAATGGATAGAAAAGACTTCATAAAAAACTGTGGCTTTGCCTGCATGGGTAGTGCCGCAATTACAGCCTTATTACAAAGTTGTGCTACAACTAAGATAATGAGCGGGAAAATAACGGGTGATGATTTGATTGTACCACTCAGTGATTTTGAAACAAAAGCTGGCAATGAAAAGCATTATAAAAAATATGTTGTGGTGCAGAATGATATTTTGCAATATCCTATTTGTGTGTACCGGATTAACGAAAATGAATATACCGCTTTGTGGATGCAATGCACACACCAGGGCGCAGAGTTGCAGGTGTTTGGCGATAAACTGCAATGCCCGGCACATGGCAGTGAGTTTACAAATATTGGAGCCGTACAGAGTGGCCCGGCAGATAAAAAACTCAGAACATTCCCGGTAACAATTGAAGCCAACCAATTAAAAATTTCATTGAAAGCGTTATGATAAAATTTTTCTCTTTTATAACAGCGTTACTTTTTTCTCTCGTTGCTGCTGCACAGATAGACCCTGCCTTATTAAAACGTATTCCAAAAGATACTGCAAAGCCAATGCTGAATATGGATGCTGTTTATAACCGTCCTTTTGTAGCAGTTGGTAAGCTCCCGGTGTCAGTAGGTGGTTATATGGAAGCTAACTGGCAGCACTTAGGAACCGATGGTGTTTCAGAAGGCCACCAGTTTCAGTTCCGCAGAATGACTTTGTTTGTATCATCTACCATTGGCAAACGGTTAAAATTTTTAAGCGAAATAGAATTTGAAGACGGAGCTAAAGAAATATCAATAGAGTTTGCAGCAATAGATATTGAATTGCATCCGTTACTAAACCTGCGTGGCGGTATGATACTAAATCCCATCGGTGCATTTAATCAAAATCATGATGGGCCAAAATGGGAATTTACCGACCGGCCAATTGCTGCCACACAAATGCTGCCTGCCACATGGAGCAATGCAGGCTTTGGTATATACGGCAAGCATTACAATAAAGACTGGATGTTTGGCTACGAAGCATACCTGTCTGGCAACTTTGATAATACCATTATTGACAATGTTGAAAACAAAACATTTTTACCGGCAGCAAAAAATAATAAAGAACGATTTGAAGAAATAAACAGCGGCCTTCCGCTATTAACTTCTAAGGTTGCAGTACGAAACAGCAAAATTGGAGAACTTGGTTTGTCATACATGGGTGGTGTGTATAATAAATTTCAGGATGATGGCTTGCAATTAGATGATAAGCGAAGGGTGGATGTTTTTGCTGTTGATTTTAATACCACATTACCCAAACTAAAAACTTTTATTACTGCAGAGTGGGCCTGGATAAAAGTGAATGTGCCAGCCACTTTTACACAGCAGTATGGTAATAAACAACAAGGTGGGTTTTTAGATATAGTACAGCCGTTGATAAAGAAAAAAATGCTGGGCTGGCCAAATGCAACCCTCAACCTTGCCTGCCGGTTAGAATATGTGGACTGGAATAAAGGAACATTCACCAGTACCGGCGGCAATATAGCCGAAGACCTTTGGAGCATAATGCCTGCTGTCAGTTTCCGTCCAACAGCACAAACCGTTTTAAGGTTAAATTATCGCCATCAAGGCCAGAGGGATTTATTAGGTAATCCACGGGCAAAAACAGGAGGATTTAGTTTTGGGATTTCAACATATTTTTAACTCATTTTTTCAATATCATCTTTGCAACTATGTGGCAACCTTCCATTTGTAAAACATTGTTTCTATATTTGCAACAGTGAAACCGTTTTTCTTCATACTCAGTTGCTTTATGCTCTACCTGTCATTTCTGCCATGTGGGGATAGCATAGAGTGTAATGCCCAAACTGAACTAAGCATAAAAGCGAACGACAATCACCAGCAACACGAACACCAGTCAGAAGCCTGCACACCATTTTGTACTTGTTCCTGCTGTGCAGCATCTGCTTTCTATTCTCCTCTTTCTAAAATACATGCATCTAAAATTGTTCTGCTTTCAGAAAAGCATCCCTTGTTAAATGAAGATGCTAAAACGGATATTTTCTCCTCTATCTGGCAACCGCCACAATTATCTTAATTACTCCCTTTGGTAAAATTGCTGCATAGCCCTGCCGGGCATGTATAGCATTATCCATTTTCAACTATGCAAAATGGTAACCTTCAAAAAATCTAAAAAGGCTAAACCACCTTTTGGGTTAAGAGTAACTAAAATCATTGTTATAGCACTGTGTTGTGCCATTCTTTTAGCAGCCATTGCAGAAAGAATAATTCACTTCTACAGGCATATAGCCAAATAGAAAATAAATATGCTCAGTAAAATAATTCATTTCAGTATAAAACATAAACTCATCATCGGGTTAATGACACTGGCTCTCATTATTTGGGGTTCATGGAGTGCCGGTAAATTACCTGTTGATGCAGTGCCAGATATAACAAATAACCAGGTGCAAATTATCACACTTACTCCTACGCTGGCTGCACAGGAAACTGAACAATTAGTAACTTACCCCATTGAACAAAGCCTTGCCAATCTGCCTGATTTGGAAGAAATGCGTTCCATTTCAAGGTTTGGCTTATCTGTCATCACCGTTGTTTTTCACGATGATATTGATATTTATTTTGCCCGTCAGTTGATTAATGAAAAACTGAAAGAGGCAGAAGAAAAAATTCCTAAAGGATTAGGTACACCAGAACTGGCTCCCGTAAGTACAGGGCTTGGTGAAATCTACCAATACATTATTCATCCCAAAAAAGGTGCAGAAAACAAATACACTGCTATGGACTTGCGTACAATGCAGGATTGGATTGTGGCAAGGCAACTCTATGGTACTCCCGGCGTGGCAGAGGTAAACAGTTTTGGCGGTTTACTGAAACAATATGAAGTTGCTGTTAATCCAAATCGTTTGAAAGGGATGAACGTAACTATTGCCGAAATTTTTTCTGCACTGGAAAAGAATAATGAAAATACCGGCGGTGCATACATTGATAAAAAACCAAACGCTTATTTCATAAGAGGCATTGGGCTTATCAGTTCAATGGATGACATTAAAAACATTGTTGTAAAAAAAGTAAATAACATACCTGTATTGGTAAGGGATGTTGCCGAAGTACAATTAGGCAATGCCGTACGTTACGGTTCTGTTACTTATAATGGTGAAAAAGAAGTAGTAGGCGGTATTGTAATGATGCTGAAAGGTGGTAACAGTGCGGCAGTAGTAGAAAGAGTTAAAGCAAAAATTGAAACTATTAAAAAAGCATTGCCTGATGATGTAGAGATTGAGCCTTATGTGGACAGAACAGGTTTGGTAAACCGTGCCGTTGGTACAGTTAAAACTAATTTGATTGAAGGTGCTTTAATTGTTTTGCTGGTACTCATTTTATTTCTCGGCAATTTCCGGGCAGGTTTAATAGTAGCATCAGCCATTCCTTTATCTATGCTGTTTGCCCTGGGTATGATGCGGCTGTTTGGCGTAAGTGCGAACTTGATGAGTTTGGGGGCAATTGATTTTGGATTGATTGTAGATGGTGCAGTAATAATTGTGGAAGCAACCTTACATTTCTTAGCCGCTAAAAAAATAACCGGCAAACTTACACAGCAGCAAATGGATGAAGCCGTAGAAGGCAGTGCTAAAAAAATGATGAGTTCAGCAGCTTTTGGACAAATTATTATTCTTATTGTTTACCTGCCTATTCTTTCTTTGCAGGGTATTGAAGGAAAAATGTTCCGGCCAATGGCGCAAACAGTGGGCTTTGCCATTTTAGGGGCATTAATACTTTCACTTACTTACATACCGATGATGTCGGCATTATTTCTTTCTAAAAAAACAGCACACAAGAAAAATATTTCTGATAAGCTGATGGATTTTTTTCAGCGTTTATATGCACCACTAATCCGATGGGCAATAAAATTAAAATATGCAGTAGTTGGTGGTGCTGTTGCTTTGCTTGCCTTAGCGTTGGTAATATTTGGAAGAATGGGCGGCGAATTTATTCCGCAGTTACAGGAAGGTGATTATGCGTTTCACTGCATATTGCCACAAGGAACTTCGCTAACGCAGAGTGTAGAAACATCCATGCAGGCAAGCCGCATCATCAAATCTTTTCCGGAAGTAAAAATGGTGGTAGGTAAAACAGGAAGTGCGGAAGTGCCCACTGACCCTATGCCACCGGAAGCCACCGACCTTATCATTATGCTGAAGCCCAAAAGCGAATGGAAAACAACAAAAGATTATAATGAACTGGCAGCAATGATGATTAAAAAATTAGAAGTGATACCTGGTGTTTTTTTTGAAGCATCCCAACCCATTCAAATGCGGTTTAATGAATTGATGACGGGTGTAAGGCAGGATGTGGCAATTAAAATATTTGGAGAGAACATTGATACACTGGCAAACATTGCCCCTAAAGTGGCAAAGATTGTTCAGTCTGTAAATGGTGCAACCGAACCGCAGGTAGAGCGTACAACTGGCTTACCCCAAATTACCATTCAATACGACAGGGCAAAGATTGCAGGATATGGATTGAATATTGAAGACATCAATCACACCATCAGTACTGCTTTTGCGGGGGAAGCTGCCGGAGTTGTTTTTGAAAATGAAAGAAAATTTGATTTAGTGGTAAGGTTAGACAGTGCCAGCAGAACTTCTATTGATGATGTAAGCAATTTATTTGTGGCAACAAATGAAGGTAATCAAATTCCCTTGTCACAGGTGGCAAGTATTTCATTTAAAGAAGGCCCTGCACAGATAAGCCGTGAAGAAGGCAAACGCAGAATTGTAGTAGGTTTTAATGTAAAAGGCCGTGATGTTTCCAGTGTGGTGAAAGAGATACAGGAAAAGCTAAACACTGCTAAGATTTTACCTACCGCGTATTACTACACTTATGGCGGCACATTTGAAAACCTGCAGGAAGCTTCAGCAAGGTTAAAAATTGCCGTGCCGGTTGCACTGGCATTGATATTCCTATTACTTTATTTCACCTTCGGTTCAATGAAGGAAGCAGCATTAATTTTTACTGCGATACCAATGAGTGCAATAGGTGGTGTATTTGCATTGCTCATAAGAGGTATGCCATTCAGCATTTCAGCAGGTGTTGGTTTTATTGCATTATTTGGTGTGGCAGTATTAAATGGTATTGTACTTATAAGCACATTTAATCAGTTAGAGAAGGATGGAATGAAAGACATTATACAACGGGTAATAGAAGGTACAAAAATCAGGTTGCGGCCTGTATTAATGACCGCATCAGTGGCAGCTTTAGGATTTATCCCGATGGCCTTATCCACCGGTGCAGGTGCAGAAGTGCAAAAGCCGCTGGCAACAGTTGTTATTGGCGGATTGATTACTGCCACCTTTTTAACACTGGTCGTATTGCCATTGCTCTACATTATTTTTTCAGCAAAAAGAAAAACAAAAGTGAAACCAATTGTAACAACCGTTGTAATTGCTTTTGCAATATGCTTATCAAATAATGTGCAGGCACAGCAACCTGTAACAAAAAGAGTAAGCAGCAACGAAGCCATTACATTGGCAAAAAATAACCTGCAATATGAAGTAAACAATCAGCAGGTAATAAAAGGAAAGGCACAAATTAAAACAGCAACTGCCTTACCCAAAACAGGTGTGTTTGCAGAAAACGAAGACCTGCGGCCAAGTGATAACACCGGCATTTTAAAAATTGGCGTATCACAATCAGTAGCATGGCCGGGCTTGTACAAAGCTCAAAAATATTTGTATGGCGAACAATTGAAATATTATAATCTGAGCGCAGCCGCTATTGATGTGCAATTGAAAAGGGATGTAAGAACTGTTTACTACCAGCTTTGGTATTTACAGGATAAACAGCAATTGTATCATCGGTTAGATAGTATTTATAAATCGCTAAACGCCGCCGCAATACTAAAAGTAAAAACAGGCGACAGTCCAGGCCTTGACAGCATTGCTGCTAATGTAAGAATGAGAGAGCTACAGGCATTAATAACACAAATGGGTAAAGAAATACAGATACAGCAGCAATCATTAATGCAATTACTCAATACCACAGATGTTTTGCTTCCGCTAATGATACCAATGGAAAAATTGACTATGCCTGTTATAGCAAGCGATAGTACACATCCGTTGTTGGCGCTTCAATCCCAGAATATAAATATTGCCAATGCAGGAATAAATGTGGTTAAGAATGAAAACAAACCGGAGTTTTCAGGCCGTTTCTTTTCTCAACGGTTATGGGGTGCTAAAGACCCGTTTACAGGGTTTTCAGTAACAGCAGCCTTTCCTCTGTTTGGTGCAAAAGCATACCAGAACAAAATAAAAGTAGCGCAGGCTGATATGGCAGTGCAGCAAAAACAATACGAGTACGAAGCCCAGGTGCTCAATACTCAAAAATTGCAAATGCAGCAGGAAGTGGAAAAGAACCGCAGCATGTTGGCTTTTTATGAAGGCACAGGATTAAAGCAGGCTGAAGAAATCATCAAAGCTGCATCACTGGCATACCGTGCAGGTGAAATTAGTTTTGCAGAACTGTCACAGTTCTTGACGCAGGCTATAGAAATACAAAAGAATTATTTAGAAAACTTAAATGCCTACAACCAGTCAGTTATTCAATACAACTATTACATCAATCAATAAAAATAAAATGATGAAGAAGTTTTTTATTACAGCAATGCTTTTTATTGCAGTTGCAGCTATAACAGCTTGTGGCGGCAAAAGTAGTACCACTACAGAAACGGATGCAAAAGAGGAAGGGCATGAGGATGAACACCAAAACCCGGGCACCGCTACACTAACAGTAGAACAAATGAAAACTATTGGGGTGGAGTTGGGAGTGATAGAAGATAAAGAACTTACATCTTCTTTAAAAGCCAACGGTGTTTTAAGGGTGCCCAATCAAAACAAAGCAAGTGTAAATTCAATTTACAGCGGTGTTATTAAAACATTGCTGGTACAGCCGGGCAGTAAGGTGTCAAGAGGACAAACAATTGCCACTATTAGCAACCCAGAATTTATACAGGCACAGAGCCAGTATTTGAGTGTGAATGCAAAAATTACATTTGCCGAACTGGAAGTAAAGCGGCAGAAAGAACTGAATGAAGGTAATGCAGGTGCATTGAAGAATTTACAGTCAGCAGAAACAGAATTAAGAACCCTGCGAACACTGAAATCTACATTGGCACAGCAAATACAACTAATGGGTATAAACCCAGCAAGGCTTTCAAACGGCAAACTCATTTCTGTATTAGCTGTTACAAGCCCCATAAACGGTGTGGTGAGTGATGTAAAAGTGAAAATGGGCAGCTATGTAGATGTAACAACACCTGTTGCAGAAATAGTTGACAACAGCCAATTGCATCTTGACCTTTCTGTTTATGAAAAAGACCTGCCGAGTTTAAAAAACAATCAGCTTATTCATTTTACCCTTACTAATAATCCCGGCAAGGAGTACGATGCACAGATTTTTTCTCTTGGTTCATCCTTTGAAGGAGAAAGCAAAGCAGTATCCGTTCATGCAAAAGTAATGGGTGACAAAACAGGCTTGATTGACGGCATGAATGTAACAGCTATTATCAGCTTACAAAAAGCAACTGTACCTGCTGTACCAACGGATGCGATTGTTACATTACAAGGTCAAGACTATATCTTTATGGTTACAGACAAACATGCAGAGAACGAACACCACGAAGAAGGGAAGGATACGGTGAAGCATGATGCGAAGGAACCTCACGACCACAAAGAAACTAAAGCCGGGGCTGCGGAAGAGAAGGGAACTACATTTGAAATCATCCCGGTAGCAAAAGGAGCAACGGAAGTAGGCTATACCCAAATTACCCTATTAAAAGAAATACCAAAAGATGCAAAAATTGTGGTGAAAGGCGCATTTTTTGTAATGGCTAAAATGACAAATGCCGGCGAAGGGGAACATGGACATTAAAAATATTGAACAACAAAGCAGTAATTAAATGAAACTCTATTTGAACATGCCAAAATCACTTTATCCTTATTATAAAAGTGAATTAGTAAAAGCAAAAGAATACTTAGAAAAAGGATACATGCAACAATGCTGGCATCATTATGAAAGAGCACATATATTAGGGCAAAGATGGCCGCTGCAACATAGCTATGTACATTGGCAAATGCTGAAATTTGGTTTTAGAATAAAAAGTACAAAAGAAGTATTTGGGCAAATTACCAGGCTGGTATTTGGTGGTGTCAAATCATTTGTAGGCACGGTGCCAATTGGCAATACAGGCGGTGCAAATGTACCGCCGTTGAAGCCAATGGAAATACCTGAAGACCTGCAAACAATATTGGATAATACTATAAAAAGTGAAAAGTGATAAACACAGACCCTAATCATAAACATACTTACGATGCACAGGGTAAAATGACCTGCTGCACACAAGAAGAAAAAATTTACACCAAAGCAGGTGCAAAAGAATTGCTGAAAGATGGCCATAGCCATGATGATGGACACGACCACAACCATGAAGAAGGAGACGGACATGACCATTCAGGTAATGGAAACAGCAGTACATTAAAAATGTTTCTGCCAGCTATTATTAGTTTGCTTTTATTGCTTGCCGCCATTGTATTTGACAATTGGATTCCACAATCATGGTTTACCGGCTGGGTTCGTATAGTATGGTATGTAACGGCTTATTTGCCTGTAGGCTTTCCAGTTATTAAAGAAGCGGTTGAAAGCATTGGTAAAGGAGAAATATTTTCTGAATTTTTATTAATGAGCATTGCAACAATCGGCGCATTTGCCATTGGTGAATATCCCGAAGGCGTGGCAGTTATGCTGTTCTATGCAGTGGGTGAAGTATTCCAAACATTAGCTGTAAAAAGGGCAAAATCAAATATAAAAGCATTGCTTGACCAGCGGCCTGATGAAGTAACAGTATTAGAAAATAATGTACCAAAAACTATTAAAGCAGAAAATGTTAGCATTGGTGCAATTGTACAACTAAAGCCGGGAGAAAAATTAGGGCTGGACGGAGAACTCATTTCTGAAACGGCATCATTTAATACCGCAGCACTTACAGGAGAAAGCAAGCCCGACACCAAAGCAAAAGGAGAAACCGTGTTAGCAGGAATGATAAACCTGAATACTGTCGCACAGGTAAAAGTTACCACAGCTTACACTGATAGCAAATTAAGCAGGATTTTAGAGTTAGTGCAAAACGCAACGGCACAAAAAGCCCCAACGGAATTATTCATACGCAAGTTTGCAAAAATCTATACTCCCATTGTAGTTTTATTAGCAGTACTTATTTGTGTTGTGCCAATTTTGTTTGTAGAAAATTATGTATTCAGTCAATGGCTTTACCGGGCTTTGGTTTTCTTAGTAATCAGTTGCCCTTGCGCATTGGTTATTTCTATTCCATTAGGTTATTTTGGCGGCATAGGTGCAGCCAGTAAAAATGGAATACTATTTAAAGGCAGCAACTTTTTAGACATCATTGCAAACATTGAAAACGTCGTGATGGATAAAACAGGCACTATGACCGAAGGCGTTTTTAAAGTACAGGAAGTAAACATAAAACCGGAGTACAATAAAGATGAAATACTTGCAATGGTTAATGCTTTAGAAAGTCAAAGCACCCATCCGGTTGCAACAGCTATTCAGCAGTATGTTGGAAAAGTTAACCACGAAATTAAACTGAATGCTGTTGAAGAAATTGCAGGACATGGGTTAAAGGGGGAAGTAAATGGCAAAGAATTACTGGTAGGCAATTTTAAATTAATGGACAAGTTTGACATTAACTATGACATTGACCCGTCGGGCATTGTTTATACTGTAATCGCTATCGCTTACGACAAAAAATTTGCTGGCTGGCTGACTATTGCTGACAGTATAAAGGAAGATGCACAAGTAGCAGTGAAAAAACTTCACAGCATGAATGTAAAAACTACCATGCTGAGTGGGGACAAAACAAATGTTGTAAAGTTTGTCGCTGATAAATTAGGAATTGATAATGCCTTTGGCGATTTATTGCCGGAAGATAAAGTAAACAAGGTAAAAGAAATTAAGAACCGAAATGAAACTGTAGCTTTTGTTGGCGATGGCGTAAACGATGCGCCGGTAGTTGCATTGAGTAATGCAGGCATTGCAATGGGAGGATTAGGAAGTGATGCCACCATTGAAACGGCTGACATAGTTATTCAGGATGATAAGCCAGGGAAAATTGCAATAGCAATAAACATCGGCAAGCAGACAAAGAAAATTGTTTGGCAAAACATCATTCTTGCATTTGCAGTAAAGGCAATTGTATTAATATTGGGTGCCGGCGGACTTGCAACAATGTGGGAAGCAGTTTTTGCAGACGTTGGAGTGGCGTTATTAGCAATACTAAATGCAGTGCGAATACAGCGGATGAAATTTTAATACCAGCTTTAGTTTTTCATGGCATCTTCGTTGTGTCACTCACTTGTACGTTCGGTTCATTGGGCGACAAATTGTGCTCCGTAGCATCCGTTGTTTACAACTAAAAGCCATACCTGAAAAACCCCTCTGCACAGACCCCACCCTGCGCCGGTAAATAGGTGTTCGTCATTCACCGTCAGCAAGCAATCATGCCAAACCATCCCGCTATTACAAATAAATTGTTTATGCACTTTTAAGGAATTTGTAAAAGCGGGATGCCCTTCGGGCTGCTATCGCAGGTTTGTCATGCTGCTTGCAGTTCCGGTTCATTCCTCACGGCAGCTACTCTGTCCTTCACGCCACTTCGTTCATTACTTCCTTCGTTCCGCTTCATTACACCTCGTTCGCAGCTAATCCATTTGCATCATGGCCGGGCATCCCTTGCCAGACACAAAGCAATACACAGGAAATGCACCAGCCATTCGCAAGCCAACCCTACAATACTCACTGGGTTTCATTCCGCTTCACTACGTCATTCATTCACTTCAGTAGCGTTCAGTCCACTCGCTGCCCATAATTTGGCTCGCCGTCCGCCCCACTTCGGCTGCGTTCACCTTGCGATTGCTAATTGCTCATTCGTACCTCATTTCGCAAAGCACCGCTAAGGTTCACTTGCATAGTTCAGCCGCCTTCGTACCCTTCGGGAAATTTACTCCGGCGACTTCCTATGGAGCTGGCATCGCAGCAGCCACTTGGCTAAGCTGCTTTTCATTTATCCTTATAAGTGGCTGCTGCTTTACTGCCAGCCCCTTCGTGGGGGCTCGCAGGCAATTCCGTTCGTTCCTCTCTCCATTGCCTTATGGCGGCTCGCCACCAGCGCTACAGTGCGGACAAGTGTGCCGCACGGCTATGCTTCTTTTTTTGCCGCAGGCGCTTTTACCGGCAGGCAAACACACAATTTGCTGACGCTTCTAAGAAAGCACTCTTTAATTGATGAATAAATTTAGCCGGTGCATCTGAGGAATATATCCAGGCTGTACCAAACCGGCATAAAAAAAGTGAAGCAAAAGCCTCACTCAATAAACTTTTGAATACAATAAAATTATTCTTCAACTACACTTGCTCCCGGTGCATTTGATTTCACAGATTCAATACCAGCATCACGGCCAGATGAAGATTCATACATTTCACTTGTACCAATGATTTGTCCGTTAGATGCCTTCAGGTTAAAATAGTATTTCCCGTTTGTTGAAGTCTTTTTATCATACTTACTATCATCCTTTGCATTTGCTTTTACAGAATCAATACCATTTTGACATCCCATCTTAGAGGTATAACCCTCACTTGATAAAATCTTTTGTCCATTATCAGCTTTCAAACTGAAATAGTATTGGCCGTTACTTCCGGTTTTGATAACAAACTTTCCCATAGTTTAAGTTTTTTGATGAACTCTAATTTACGCTAATAGAAGAAACAAAAAAAGTACAGCAAGTTAGTCGGCTGGCACAGCCCCTTGCTTTTGGTCTGCAAAGAAATTCCGCCATAAACACAAATCCACCGCACAAGGCTATCTTTTATTGCGTTGCTTCTTTGCAGCCCAGCTACGCCGCCTGATGTAGATGCTTTCTTTTTTTTCCTTTTTTCTTTTAAAAGTAAATTTTATTACAATGAAAAATGCAAATCATTACTTCGGGTCACACAGCGGTTCAGAAAATTTTTATTGCCACAAACCTTCATTGATACTTTACACCGATGGTGTGAAAGAGTTAGCAGAAGGCTGCAGAGCTTATTGGCTGATTGATTTAATCATTAGCCACCAATGCCACAGGGATATAAACCTTGAACGGTTCCAGGTGTGGGATTTAAAAGGAGTGCAGGATAATGTTTTCACTATTCTTGCAACAGATGGAAACCACAACAAAGTAACAAGTCAGGAAATTCCTTTCAGTGATTTTCCGTATGACCTTGCTACTGTTTGGCTGGTAGATGGCTGCCTGATGTTACCAAGCGAATACTAAACAAAGGCGGTCTTTCATGGCTGCTTTTCTTTTCATACTTCCCGACCTGCAATGATGATGTTTTATGTGCATAGTATTCTTTTTATAAGCAAAGTAGCTACGGCAGCCTACCGCACCGACCTAACAAAAAAAACCAAAAGCTTACGGCATAAACACAAACCCTGCACACAAAGCCATCTTTTATTCCGTTTCCTTTTGGTTTTTTATCTGCCTTCGCTGGTGAGAAGCTTATAAAAATTATACATTATGCACAAGCAGCTTCGTATCATCACCAGCAGGCGTATCATTTCAGTATGTCCTTTTAGCCGTTCCTTCATGCCTTCATTGCCGCAGTTACCACATTGGGTTTTCAGCAGGCACATTGGGCGGCAGCCGCTTTATTATCAGTATCGGGGCACCCGGGTTTTTGCCATTGGCCGCAGTGGTTGGTTTGTTCATTGTTTTCCATCAGGCCGCCGCTGGCTTTGTTGCCTTCCCTTTTAGGGTTGGCAGCAAATAAAAAGCCCCGCTGTTGCGGGGCCATTTATACTGAAGAATGAAATATTTAGTTGCCATCGACTTTTACCAAAGCCAGTGCGTTGAAAGCTCCATTTTTCAACGGATACATTTGTCCGTTAACTTGCTGGTAAAATTCAATGCCCAAGGCAAGGAATAAAGGATGAGTACTGGCAGCAGTTACAGCATTAGCCAGGTTAATAACTGCAGTTGCAGTAGCATCCCAGGGCAATATAGCACTTGCCTGTGCATCCATTACAAATGTTTCGTTTTCAAAATCAATTTCTGCACCGGCAGAAACAATTTTGAAATGAGTAGAACCACCCGGAGCTGCAATCATGTTTAATGGTACGAAAGAAGGAATGTTTGCAGTCAGCGTACCGGTTGCCCGGTCAATGGTTGTTGCATAAGGTGCATACAAAGTTGTACCCAGCTTACCATTGATATTAAATTCAAAACCTTCCAGCAATTCAGCTTCGCCGTCAATTACGTTTCGTAAACCCCTTGTGTTGGTTACGTCTTCCTGAATTACTTTCATCATTTCAGCAGTAAGACGGCTTACCATACGGCTGTCAGAAGCATTTTGCAACATTGCACGGATTGCAGTACGCAAAAGCTTACCAGCTTTACCAGCCCGGCCAAATTCTTCGCCATTCTCTCTGGTCCTTTGAAAGTTCGGGTCATTGGCAATCTTGTCGGCAGACACCCCGCCTTTTTCTCTTGCCAGATAACCGTCCTGAGATTTGTAGAAAGTAATACCGCCGATAGTACCATCTAATTTGATAATTCCTTTTTGCTTTGCCATTGTAAAAAATTTATTGGGTTAACAATTTTTATTTGTTGTGTAAACCAAAATTAGAACCGCTGTAAAGGCTTTACAAATGTGCAAGGTCATCCGTTCCGTTTATGCCACATTATTCCAACGAACACCATTTAACCGCTGCAAAAAATGAAGTATCTTTGAGTAGTTCTATTCAGCACAAAGGCATAGCCCAGGCATGGATAGTGCATGAAAAAGTTATTTGATTAATGAACAGACTCTGTATTTATCCGAAAGACATTCAGATAATCACAGGCCGCAGCGACAGGTATGGCAGAAATCTCATCAGGAAGATTAAAGAGCATTTCAATAAACAGCAACACCAGGTTGTTACAATTGAAGAGTTCTGCCAGTACATGGGATTGCAACATGATGTTGTTTCCCGGCAGTTACGATAACTGCTATTAATAAGCGAAAGCCATGATAAAGGCTTTTGTTCCCTTACCTCTTCTTTTTACTTTCCCTTCTTTATTTTGGGCTTTCTTTTCTTATTGTGACCTGAGGTCACATTCGAGGTCACATAAAGAAAAAAGCGTCACGATTTAATTCGTAACGCTTTGATTTTCTGGCTCCCCCTGCTGGACTTGAACCAGCGACCCTCTGATTAACAGTCAGATGCTCTAACCAACTGAGCTAAGGAGGAATACCTTTCCGCTTGTTTTGCGGGCAGCAAAAATAGGGATTTTAAGTTTTTCCACAAGGTAATTCAGCATCAATTTTTAACGGAAAATATTCCAGAATCCCCCTGTTTCTTCCACGCCTACAAAGACACCTTCTTCCCGGATCTCTACCGGCCAGTTTTTCAGGTAATAGCCTTCGCCGCTTACATTACGGCCAGTCCGCATATCGAATTTGTACCGGTGCAGGGGGCAAACCACATTGCCCAGTGCATCAATAAAGCCATCGGTCATTAAACCCCCGGCATGCGGACATTTATAGGCAAAGGCAAAAACCTGATCTTTATACCGGCCGATGCAAATCTTTTTTTCATTCAGCCAGGCAAGGGCAATATTGTTTTCCGCAAACCCGAGTTCATTGATATGGTCTGCAATCTTGTGCCAGGTGAGGGATTTCTTCATATCAATATATGAACTCGGTTTTGTATGGATAACGGATACGATAGAGTTCTCTTACTTTGTCGAGGATCGTTTTGCGGAGCATATCCAGATTGCGCCTTTCAATAGCTGCTATAAAGACTGCATTTCCGTTGGTTT